>CAYUUQ010000127.1:0-4468 GCA_964447875.1 uncultured Methanosarcinales archaeon
AGAGGTATAGTATGGCATTGTTTAATAACGAAGGAGCATTTAATTATGAGATAGAGCGTGAAGGAGAAGAAGTAATCCTTAAATTAAATTGTGAATCATATGAAAAGCTACCTTCAATAGAAGATGATCCATTAACTATGTCTAAAACATGTGATATTCTTATTGAAGCACCTCAAATAACTAAGATTATCTATCAGCAGAAAAGAAACTATGAATATGATCGTTCCCAAACTAACTTACTTATCGAGATAGCAAAATTATATTCAAGAATAATAAAAGATAAAGACATTCTAAGTTACTCAGCATTAATAACAGACCAAAACTGCACAAAATGTGTAAATGAATGGTATGCAAAACTAAAGCACATGGTATCTAACCTTCTAAAGTCAGATCCAATAGCCTCTTACTTAGAACTAAAAAGAACACATAGAGAAGAGGTCATAAAACGAGAAAGAGCAAATGATCAAAGATGTCAAAAATGTGAACAAAATTTCATAAATATATTAGATAAGATAATTACAGGAATAGAAAATACAAAACTTATTCAAATCCTTAAGCCTCATCTGGCAGGATATAAACCTGGAGATCGTACATTATACAGAAGCATATTTGTTCCATTGATAAAACCAGATTTCTTATTTACAAAATTAATGGCAGAGTATCCAGTAAATGGAGAAGAACTCGACTCTTACAAAGTAGGGGACAATGAGGTAACAATATTTGAACTTCCAAATACCGTGCAATATCTATATCATGTTGTTCCACCTGAGTTTAAATTAAGTGAAGAAGAATACGAACTTCTCGATAATGCTAGGGACATAATGGCAGAACACAAGCCAAAAAAAGAAGAATTCGTAGACCCACAACGTATGCGTAGAGTTTTCTTTAATGTAGGAAAAGACTTAATAGAAGAATTGATAGATCAGAAGAACATAAAATTATCTCCAAAAAAAGTAGATCAATTAGCAAATATATTAGTTCGTTATACAGTAGGATTTGGATTAATAGAAGTATTATTAGAAGACGAGAAAGTACAAGATATAACCATTAATTCACCAATGGGCGAAATACCAATATTTATGGTACATCAAGATTTTTCAGATTGTTACACAAATATCATTCCTACTAGAACAGAAGCAGAATCATGGGCATCTAAGATGAGGATGATTTCAGGTAGACCCCTAGATGAAGCTAATCCTATATTAGATACAGAACTTATTCTTCCAGGAGCAAGAGCAAGAGTAGCAGTTATCTCTCCTCCCTTAAACCCATCAGGATTAGCATATGCTTTTAGACGTCATAGAGATAAACCATGGACTCTACCTTTATTTATATCTAATCGTATGATGTCACCTTTGGCTGCAGGGATAATGAGTTTTATTATTGATGGTAACAGAACAATGCTTGTAGCAGGAACAAGGTCAGCAGGAAAATCTTCTCTTTTAGGTTCTATATTAACTGAAATAATGAGAAAATATCGTGTCATAACTATTGAAGATACATTAGAACTTCCAGTTGGTTCATTAAGAAAATTAGGTTATAATATCCAACCTATGAAGGTAGGTTCATCAATGACAAAAGGAACAGCCGAAGTCCCAGCAGACGAAGGTATAAGGACAACTCTAAGACTTGGAGACTCAGCATTATTCATTGGAGAAGTTCGTTCTACTGAAGCTAGATCATTATATGAGGCGATGAGAGTAGGAGCAATGGCTAATGTTGTAGCAGGAACAATTCACGGTGATTCACCTTACGGTGTATTTGATAGAGTTGTAAATGACCTAGAAGTACCTAGAACAAGTTTCAAAGCTACAGATATAATAATAGTTGCTAACCCAATAAGAAGCCCAGATGGATTACATAGGTGGCGTCGTGTTACTCAAATAACTGAAGTAAGAAAACATTGGGAACAAGATCCATTATTAGAAGGCGGGTTTGTTGACTTGATGAAATACGATACAAATAAAGACGAACTTGAACCTTCTCAAGACCTAATAAATGGAGAATCAGATGTTCTTAAGAATATAGCAGGTAATGTAAAAGAATGGGCAGGAAATTGGGACGCTGTTTGGGACAATATTCTTTTAAGAGCAAAGATAAAGAAAACTATTGCTGACTTTGCAGCTAAAACAAATAATCCAAAACTTTTAGAAGCAGAGTTTGTGATACAATGTAATGATTATTTTCATAAGATTTCTGATAAAATAAAGGATGAAGTTGGAAGCTTAGATTCAAAAAGAATATTCTTCGATTGGAATGAATGGATAAAGAGAACACTAAAGAAATCAAAAGTAGAATGAATTCAGGCATTAAAGATATCCAAAAAAAGTACAAGAAAAAGCTAGAACAAGAGCTAGGAATAGATGATATTCCAATAACACAATCAACTTCTTCAAGAGAATATAAACAATTTAAAGATGAGATCAAACCAGCACATCAAAACTTCTATGAAAAAGCTTGTGCATTAAGTGAAAAGATATTAAACACAAAACCAGATAAAGCAAAAGAACCAGAGCTTATAGAAGCAATAGGTATGGCACATCTTAATATTACACCAGCAGGAGCAACCTCTTTTGGGCTATTAGCTCCTTTGTTGATCATACTTATCGGTTCATTCATTTCATTCGGTATATTTAATGAATTTTTCTTTGTATTTTTCTTTCTCATATTAGGAGTATCGTTAATAGGCCCTTTTAGTAGACTACCAATGTCAATTGCTAATAGTTATCGTCTTAAAGCCTCAAATCAAATGGTTCTTTGCATATTTTATATAGTTACTTTCATGCGTCATAGCTCTAATCTTGAAGGAGCTATTCAGTTTGCTTCAGACCATTTGGCTCCCCCTTTAAGCCTTGACTTAAGAAAAGTTTTATGGGATGTTGAAACAGAGAAATTTTCAACCATTCAAGAATCATTAGATGCATACCTTGAAACTTGGAAAAAATATAATTTTGAGTTTATAGAATCATTTCACCTTATAGAATCATCATTATATGAAGCATCAGATAAACACAGAGTAGAATCTTTAGATAGAGCATTAGATGTAATATTAAGTGAAACTTATGAGAAGATGTTGCATTATGCCCATAATCTTAAGTCTCCAATAACTATGCTTCATATGTTGGGTATTATCCTTCCTATATTAGGTTTAGTTATCCTTCCTTTAGTTGTTAGTTTCATGGGAAATGTAAAATGGCTCCATATAGCAGCATTATATAATGTAGCTTTACCCTTATCTGTTTATTTTTTAGGAAAAACTACATTATCAACAAGGCCATCAGGATATGGTGATACTGACATCTCTGAACAAAAACCAGAATTAAAAAAATACAAGAATGTTAATGTAACATCTAACTTTGGTTTCAGCCCAGCATATATTGCAATTTTTATAGGGTTTGTTTTTATTTTAATTGGTCTAAGCCCAGTAATAATTCATGCAATGAATCCTGAATTTGATGTGCAGTTGTTGGATGGAAAATTCTCTTTTCTTAATTATAAAGGAACAGGAGAAGCTGAAAAAGGGCCTTATGGATTAGGAGCATCATTAATCAGCGTAATGGTCACAATCGGTTTAGGTGTTTCTTTTGGTTTATATTATAAGTTAAAGTCAAAAGATGTTATTTCTATAAGAGAGACATCAAAAAAACTCGAAACTGAATTTGCATCAGCAATATTCCAATTGGGAAATAGATTGGGGGATGGTTTACCAGTAGAAATGGCTGTAGGTAGAGTTTCTCAGGCAATGCAAGGAACACTATCTGGAAATTTCTTTGAAACTGTAAGTTCAAACATAAGAAGACTAGGTATGAATATCAATCAAGCATTATTTGACAAAAAATATGGAGCATTATTGAATTTTCCATCTACACTTATAGAAAGCAGTATGAAAGTATTAGTTGAGTCTATTCGTAAGGGCCCAAAGATTGCCGCAATGGCTTTAATGAACATTTCACGTTATATAAAAGAGATTCATAAAGTTGATGAAAGGCTAAAAGACTTGATGGCAGACATTCTTTCATCTATGACAACTCAAATCAAATTCCTAACTCCTGTTATAGCAGGAATTGTAGTGGGTATTACTTCTATGGTTACTTTTATCATTGGTAAACTCACAGACAAAATGACTGCAGCTTCAACAGATGGAGGAATAGCTGGAGCAAATATTGCTGATGCAGCTATTTTCTCAGAAGGTATACCAACATTCTATTTCCAGATAATAGTCGGAATATATGTAGTACAAATAACTTACATACTTACAGTTCTATCAAATACAATCTCCAATGGTTCTGATAAATTGGGGGAAAATTATCAACTTGGTCAGAATCTTTCAAAAGGAGCAGTACTTTATGCATTAGTTTCTTCATCTGTAATGCTTTTATTCAATTTTATAGCAGCATCAATACTATCTTCTCAAGGTATGGGTATAATATAAGAAAGATGACCACTGGACATACAAAAATGTCCAGTG
>CAYUUQ010000128.1:0-4438 GCA_964447875.1 uncultured Methanosarcinales archaeon
TCTTATAGCTGTAGAAGAAAGTAATGATGGTCTTCTTTTAGGAACAGGTAATGGTGATGAAAGAAAAGAAGACTCTATGATAACAATAGACGTAGATAATAAAGATATGGATCAGATAAAAACAGAGATAATTTCAGCTTACATAAATAACTACAATGTTATAGGGATAACTTCTAAGAACTTAAATGATAGAGCTAAGCACATAAAGGCTATACTTAATGATCTTTCTGGATTTGAAATAATAAATCAGTCGAATACAAAGATAATAGCAAAAGACCTGATAAACATAAAAGAGATTCCAATAGAGCTACTGATAAGAAGGATGGATAATATTACTAGAGCCATGATAATTGATGCTATGGAATGTTTTGATAGGTGTGGAGACCCTGAAAGCATAATACATAGGGATGATGATATTAACAGGCTTCATTTTTTAGCTTTTAGAATTGTTAGGAGCGCTTTAAAAAACGTTAGGGTTGCAAAAGTACTTCAAACTAGTCCATTAAGACTTTATACTGAGAACATCATAACTACGAATAATGTTAAAAGAATCTGCAGAGCTTTATCCGATTCAAAGTTGGATGAAAAATGGATGAAAGAACTAAAGAGCATATTTAGGAAAACAAAAGAGGGTTATATTGATGTTATGAAATCATACTACACAAAGAATAAAGATCTTGCATTGACTTTAGAACAAAAGAATAAAGATTTAATTGAGGAATGTATAAAATTATTTGAAAACCATGAACATAAAGATATAAGTTATGGTAAGAATAAAGCCAAGGGAAAATGCCAGTTTAGGCATGCATGTAATTCTACAACTCAGATAATAGAGAATATGAAAGAAATGATATCAAATATAATGTATTTAGCAAGAGCAGTTATAAGTTCAGATTAAATTTATAAATAGCTGGGTATTCTTCTAGTATATGATTGAACTGAACAGAGACCAATATGATTATATGTTATGGCTTTCAGAAATTGGTCCTGAACCAAGAGATATAGTTGATGTAGCAACTGATGATTTAGCAAAAGAGGGTTTAATTCATGTTATAGATGATTCTCAAGCTGATTCTTTTGATGATGCTATAGGAAGATATAGACAACAACATGAGGAGATTAGTGAAAAATGGCAAGAGATATCTAGGTTAGAGAGAAGAACTACTGGAATTATTAATCTCTGTTTCAGGTCAACTCCTGATCTCTTAAAGGATAGAAGGAGATTAAAAGAACTTGGACATAACTATGATTCTGACTATTCTACTTATTCAGATACTATGGAAATTTTAGTTAAAGAATTTGGATTAACTTATCAGGAGACACAGGGACCAGAAGAAGGAAGACATTTTTGTGACTTGAGAACTGATTTAAAAAGAAGTGATGAAGGAGCATATAGTTTGGGTCCTTCTTCACTAGATTTAACAACTTATAAAGGATTAGCTCAAGGTATGGCAGCTAGGCTTACGGTAAACGGAGCTAATGCTTTAAATAATTATTATGAACAGAATGTAAAATTTAAATGGCGTTCTGGAGCTGTTACAACAATGACGCACCATAATAAGGATGTTGTTCCTGGAGCTTAATACCCTTCAAATATAATTTTCTTATTGTTTTTTGTAAGAATTGTGTTATTTCCTTCTTTAACTTCCCCTACAACTTGAGCAGTTTCTTTGAACTTTTCAGCTATAGACAATGCTTCATCTGCATCATCTTTGTCAACAAATAAGAAAAATCCCATACCCATATTGAATTTACGATACATATCTTCATCAGAGAATTTGGCTTCTTTTTGTGTTAATTGAAATATTGGCTGTGGTTCTATTGGGTTATTGATATCAAATTGAAGATTTTTTATCCTGTTTAGGTTTTTTAATCCGTAACCTGTGTTGTTTATTCCAATTAATGGAATCTTATCTGCAATTGCAGCTATACTCTTAGAATAGATTCTTGTTGGTTCTAATAATTCTTCACCTATAGTAGAATTGTTGAATGGATCATCTAATTTATGTTTTCCTTGATATAATTTCTTGAATTGTTGCCTGGTTTCAAAATCTCCGTTTAATAATTTTAATCTTAAGTCTGTATAGCCATTAGAATGTGGACCTGAAGACTTTAGTGCTATTATCTTATCTCCTACTTTTACATTTCTAGGCATGTCTTCTTTTTTTACAAATCCGATTAAACCACCAGCTATATCAAAACCATAGCCTGGACGAGTTGCTGAGATCAGTTCATCTACACTTGCTGTTTCACCTTTTCCTAAGTTAATATGAATTGATGATTTTAATATATCTCCTACTTCTGAGAGTTCAAGACCTTTAACAACTCCTTTCATTAAGTCTCCAGTTATACCTAATTCTTGGATCTTATCTTGGACAGCAAAGTAATCTATGAATAAGAATGGAGAAACTTTACCTAATGTAGCTAAGTCGTTTGAGGACATTGCAACTAAGTCTATACCTACTGTATCATATTTTTCCATTGCTTCAGCAAGAATTAGTTTTGTTCCGACACCATCTATTGCACAAGCCATTAAGTGATTAGGGAATACTTCTTTATTTTCATAAAGTTCTGCAAATTGGCCTTCTGAAATAGGATCCATATTTTGCTTTAATTTAGAAGGTATAGCTTTCTTTATAGCATCAACTGCTACAGATTCTCTTTTTTGGTAATCTGTTTTATCCATGATAGCATAGAAAAGGTGGTTATTTATATTAGTTTCGATAGGTTTTTGAGAATTTTGTATAACGTTTATTCTCACAATCTTAGATTCGATATATTAATCATCTAAGGGAGCCTTTATTCTTTTTATATGCTTTGGACTTTTGTAAACATAAATTTGAGTAGTCTCTAATTTTGAATGACCAAGTAATTTCTGGATGTCAGTTATATCAGTATTATTATCTGCTAAATGAGTTGCACAAGAGGCTCTTAATGCATGCGGATAAACTCGCTTTTTTATTTTGGCTTTTTTACTCGCTTGTTTTATAACTGCTTCTGCTGTTCTAATCGTTATATGGTTCATAGAATTGTTAAAGATAAATGGATTTGAATCTGTGCGATATTGTTTGTAATAATTCAGGTCTTTTATTAACCTATCAGATAATTTTATGTAGCGATCTTTTCTACCTTTGCCAGATCTTACAATCCCTATCTTTTCTTCTAAGTACATGTCGTTAAATTTTAGATTGACTAATTCTCCTACCCTAACACCAGTATCATATAAGAATTCTATCAATAATTTATGCTTTATATTTGAAGTATTGTCTATCATAGAAATTATTTCTTCTTTTGTTAGTATTGTTGGATTCTTATTTTCTTTTTTTACTGATTTTATTTTTGAGAACCTGTTTTTTCTCAATATGCCCTTGTATAAGAATTTTATAGAACTGATAGCTAGATTTATTGTTGCAGGCTTGTATTTCTTATTTCTTAAATAGATTATATAGTCCTTTAGATCATTAGATGTTATCTTAGTTAAATCTTTATTTATTATCTCTAAAAATTTTCTATTTTGGAATATATATGCTTTTATTGTTTTATCGCTCACTCCTAAAGCATTTAACTCATATTCTAACTTTCTAATTATATTATGTGTTTCTAAATTCATTTTATTCACCTCGTTTGCTTTTCGCATTTTATTTCAAACTTAGTCAAAAGAACTAAGTGAGGAAGTTGTTAATGAACAACTCAAATATTAATAAGACAATTTTATTTAAATACCTTACGCTGACATGTCCAGTGTCCAGTGGTATTGGATTTTAAGGATATAGCTCTTAATTGTTATAAATTCTTAAGAATGGGGAATGTCCAGTGCTATGTCTTGGTTTCTGATTGAAGATAATTCACCATCCTATATTATTTTTCTTTATTCAATAACCTCCTAACTTAATTTTCTTTTTTGAAAAGGTTTTGTTCTGACTTAATTTTTCTGTTTGGGAAACATGAAACAATAAGAGAACGCAATCTTTTGTTAAGGTTAGAAAATTTAAACATTTAGGAGGTGTTTAACATGAATTTAGAAAAACAAAGTTTTTCAAATTTCCCGCTGGGAAATAGAAAAAAAATATTAGAAATGGTTGAAAGAGATTTTTTAACCATAGGAAACCTAGAGGCAAGCATGCAGTTCATGCTTAAGTCTTATAAAGGCAGAGGATATCAGTATAAGATACTTCATTCTGCTTTTAAAAGATGCTGTGATATTCTTCTTAAAAGAAGAAAATTCATAGCAAAAGAATTAGGTCTTAAGTTTACTATACTTAGAGAACCTTAATTTTTCTTTCTTTTTTTATTTTATTTATTTTATTTTCTTTAAAACTAAAGACTATTTTGGCTTTTTAGAGCCTGAAAATGCATAGTTTTAATATATATTCGGCTAATAGGTGTTAGCCAAAATTTTCTTACTGCCTCCTAGCGTCGGTAAACCTAAAATCTTAAA
>CAYUUQ010000129.1:0-4360 GCA_964447875.1 uncultured Methanosarcinales archaeon
TGTTATCTAGAAGTATCTGAATGGGATTACGATTCAAGAATTTCTTATGTACATGAATATGCAAAAAAAGCAAGAATAGATCATGGAGGATTTAAATCTGAAGTAAATAGGGACCCAGAACTAGCTAAAGCTCTCTTAGTAGGTTATACAAAATATCTTAATTCTTATTACTCAACTATGGGGATAAGTATACAATCTCATAATACATTAGAATCTAGATCATTAAGGCATTTTTCCTTAGAATTATTTCAATTCGATTTTCATGCACCTTTAATACAGGCATTAGAACTAGAAGAAGTTAAAACTCTTCAAACAATAGGTAGAAATCTGATGAAATTCGCTATGTCTGGTATGTATCCAACATGTGACGCTTACAAAATAACAGATGCAACAAAATCAGGATTAGAACAACATATATAGCAGTAATATTGCTGCTTTTTCTATATATAATATATCAAACCGCATTATAACGGTATAAATTAGATATACTCACTAGAAATTCAATATATAAAATGACACAAATAAATCCAGATTTCAAAAAACAAGAACTAATACCTGTTATAACGCAGGATTACAAGACTGGCAAGGTTTTAATGTTAGCCTATATGAATGACATAGCATGGAAAAAGACCCTGGAGACAGGAAAAGTATGGTATTACAGCCGTTCCAGACAAAAACAATGGATGAAAGGTGAATCATCCGGTAATGTACAAGAAGTCAAAGAAATACTCTTAGACTGTGATGAAGATACAGTTTTAATAAAGATAAACCAGGTGGGTAAAGCAGCATGTCATGAAGGTTATGAAAGCTGTTTTTTCAGAGACGTTGATGGAAACATCAAAGACAAAAAGGTCTTCAACCCAGAGGATGTTTACAAAAAATAAAAACATTAATAAAAACAATAATCAAAGGTGAATAATATGACAAAAATAAAACTAGGAATACCAAAAGGAAGCTTGCAGGAATCTACTGCAGCATTATTTAAAAAAGCAGGATTTAACATAAAGTTCAGTTCAAGAAGTTACTTTCCAGATATTGATGATCCTGAAATAGAATGTATGCTAATTAGAGCTCAAGAGATGAGCCGTTACATAGAAGAAGGAGTCTTAGACTGCGGCTTAACAGGTAATGACTGGATATTAGAAAATAAGTCAGATGTAAAAGAAGTAGCTAATCTAGAATATGCAAAAACAGGCAGCGGAAAAGTAAGGTGGGTACTAGCAGCTCCAAACAACTCAGACATAAACTCAGTTAAAGATCTTAAAGGTAAAAGAATAGCAACTGAAGCAGTTAACTTAACTAAAGAATACCTAAAAAAGAATAATGTAAGAGCTAAAGTTGAGTTTTCATGGGGAGCAACAGAAGTAAAACCTCCAAAACTAGCTGATGCAATAGTAGAGATAACTGAAACAGGTTCAAGCTTAAGAGCCAATAACTTAAAGATAATAGATACATTACTAGAATCAACAACAAAATTTATTGCAAATAAAGATTCTTGGAAAAGTAAAGAGAAAAAAAGAAAAATACAAGATATTGCATTACTGCTAAAAGGTGCAATTGACGCACAACAAAAAGTTGGACTGATGATGAATGTAGAAAAAAAGAATCTTAAATCGGTTCTGGCTATTCTTCCAGCATTACAAAATCCAACAATTTCTCAATTATCAGATAAGAACTGGATAGATATAAACACAATAGTTGATGAAAAAACAGTAAGGGATCTAATTCCTCAATTAAAGGAAGCCGGTGCTTCAGGAATAGTTGAGTATCCTCTAAATAAGGTGATTCCATGATAGATGCCTTAAATAGAATAAGGCCAGTAGTTAGAGATGTAAAACTTTTTGGAGATAAAGCTCTATTCAAATACACTAAGTTATATGATTGTTTTTCTATAACAAAGAACACAATAAAAATATCAAAAAGAGAAATAAAAGAAGCATATAAAAAAGTAGACAAGGCAACAATAGCTTCAATAAAAAAAGCAGCAGATAATATAAAAAAATATTCGAAACTTCAATTACCAAAATCATGGAGTAAAGAAATATCAAAAGGTGTTAAAGTAGGACAAAAAGTTATACCATTAGATAGGGTTGGTTGTTATGTTCCTGCGGGACAATATCCTTTACCATCTAATGTTTTAATGACAGTAATTCCAGCAAAAGTAGCTGGTGTAAAAGAAGTCATTATCTGTTCACCACCAAAACCAGATAATTATGCAATATTAGTTGCAGCAGATATTGCAGGAGCCAATGCTATATATAGGGTAGGTGGAGCACAAGCGATAGCAGCTATGGCATATGGTACTAAGTCAGTTCCAAAAGTAGATAAGATAGTTGGTCCAGGAAATATATTTGTAACAGCAGCTAAAAAATTAGTTTATGGTGACGTTGGAGTAGATTTTCTAGCAGGACCTTCAGAAATTGTTGTTTACTCTGAAAAAGGAAATGAAAAATTTATTGCAGCTGACCTATTAGCACAAGCAGAACACGATAGATTAGCAAAATCAATTTTCGTAACTACAAATAAAAAATTAGCTTCGAAAGTAAAAAAAGAAGTAGAAAAACAACTAAAATGCCTACCAACAAAAAGTATAGCAGAAGAATCATGGAGAAAGAATGGAAAAATAATAGTATCTAAAAATATAAACCAGGCTTTCAAGATAATTAATGATATAGCTCCAGAACACTTAGAAATTGAAAACGAATCTCAGTTAAAGAAAGTAAAGAATGCTGGCGCAGTATTTATTGGAGACTATTCCTGTGAATCAGCAGGAGATTATGCAGCTGGCCCAAGTCATGTCCTCCCAACTTTAGGAGTAGCTAGATTTAGAGCAGGATTAAGTGTTATGGATTTTGTTAAAATGCCATCAATACAAACACTAACTAAACAAGGATTAAAGAATTTATCAGATTCAATAATAAATATCTCAAAATCAGAAGGGTTAGTTGCTCACAAAAGAGCAGTTGAAGTAAGACTAAAATGATCGAACCAAAACAAAATGTAAAGGATATGGAAGAATATATACCTCCACTAGAAGGTAGAAGAGGCTTACTTAGGTTAGACTTTAATGAAAATACAATTGGTCCATCTCCAAAAGTAGTAGAAGCAGTAAGATCTATGACAGATGAAGAGCTTGCGGCATATCCAGAATATTCAAAATTTAAAAAACGCTTAGCTAAATACTTAGACATAAACGATTCTAACCTACTACTAACAAACGCTACTGATGAAGCAATTAATGTAGTTATGCAAACATATGTAGAAAAAGGCGATGAAGTTATAATTCCATCTCCAAGTTTTGCTATGTTTAAGTTCTATTCACAGGCAGCAGATGCAAAGATAACTGAAGTCTTATACACAAAAACATTAAACTTTCCAACAAAAAAAGTATTTTCAAAAATAAATAAGAAAACAAAAATAATAATTTTATGTAATCCAAATAATCCTACTGGAACTTCAATAGAGAGAAGTGATATTGAAAAGATTGCAGAGAAAGCAAAGAACTCAATAATACTTATCGACGAAGCTTACAACCAGTTTAGTAAACAAAACTCAATACCTCTAACTAAAAAATATGATAATATAATTGTTATACAAACATTTTCAAAAGCATTAGGTATAGGTGGCTTAAGATTAGGTTATATTGTTTCAAATAAGGAAAACATAAAAAATATAGCAAAAGTATTAAGCCCTTATAGCGTTAATTCAGCTGCATTAAGAGCAGGAACAGAAGCATTAAAAGATAAAGACTATATAGAATGGTACACAAAAGAAGTGTCAATTGCAAAAAAATATATTTTCAATGAATTCAAAAAACTAAAGATCAAGACATATCCAACAACAGCCAACTTTTTCCTTGCGAAATTCAAAAATCCTAAAGTTATGGCAAAAAAACTAAGGGAAAAGGGAATATTAGTTAGAGATCGTAGCGATTATCCTTTACTTAAAGGGTGTATTCGTATAACAATTGGAACCAAACAACAAATGCAAGAATTAATTAAGGCAATTAAAGAAGTAAAATGACTGAAACACCAATCGGCTTAGTAATCTTTTTGACAATAATAGGTTTTCTAGCATTATATTGGGTACTTTTTGGTCAATGGAAACACAATAAAGAAATGAGAGCAGCAGAATTTGAATCATTAAAACAACAAATAAAAAATCAAGATAAAAAATGAAAGCATTAATCTTCGATATGGATGGAGTATTAGTTGATGTTAGTAATAGCTATCGTCTAGCAATTAAAGAAACTGCTAAGTTTTTTACTAAAAAAGATGTAACAGATGAAGAAATACAGGAAATAAAAAACTTAGGCGGTTACAATAATGATTGGGATGCAACTGAAGCTATCATAGAAAAA
>CAYUUQ010000130.1:0-4344 GCA_964447875.1 uncultured Methanosarcinales archaeon
GCTGCATTAAATAATAAGATTACAGAGGCAGATGTGTTTTCAATATCTTCAATGGTAAAACCAAAAGAGATTAGGCAGATTTTAGAAATGGCAATTAATAATGATTTTATTAAAGCAAAGACGCTATTACTTGATGTAATGCTTCAGTATAGTTTGTCTGGTGTAGATATAATTAAACAGATTCAAGCAGAGATATGGAATCTTGATGTTGAGGATTCAAAAAAAGTAGTACTTATTGATAAGTGTGGTGAGATAGAGTTTAGGATGGTTGAAGGAAGTGATGAGTATATTCAACTGGAAGCTTTGCTTGCACAGTTCGCGTTAGTCAAATAAGATATGATGGCTAGAAAAAAGGGGTTGGAAAAGAAAAAAGTTGAAGGCGTAACTACTACTTCTAGTATTAATGCAAAGTTAGTTGATGAGATATCTCAGAATAGAGAGATAATAAACAGATTGAGTGATGATATTTCTAAGCTTCATGGGTCGATTGCTCCTCAGAATGAAAAGAAAAGGTTTTGGGCGGGTAAAGATCACAAAAAGATTGTTGCAGATAAAGATTCAGAAATAAAACTTCTTCATGAAGAGATACGTGCGATAAAGAAGGAAGAAGAGAATACATTGGATTATTACAAAAAAGAGTTTTCAAAAAAAGAAGACATGATTGAACGTTTGGCTCTAAAACTTAAACGCGGAATGATTTCTGATGATAAGGAAAATAAAGAAATTTTGCAGCTTAAAGATTCTCAAATAAATTCTCTTAAATCTTTGTTGAAAAAGAAGGACGAAAAGGTTCAAAGGTCTGATAAGAAAAGTGACGTGGCTCTTCGAAATGAACTTTTAGAAAGAAGTAATGAGGTCAAGGTTCTTAGAGGAGAATTGACAGAGTTTAATGATATGTATAAAGGTCTCCTTCAGGCAAATAAGGAATTAAAAGAGAAGGTGTCTAAGAGCGGCAAAGAAGTGGCTGAAATAAACTCTTTAAATGATAAGATTGAAAGACTAGAAGGGAAAAATAAGGAGCTTTTGATACTTAATAACCAGATAATGAGCCAATCTGCATCGCAGGTAAAGTTAGAGAATGAGGTATTGAGTCTGACTAATAAGAATGTGGAACTTAATGATAAGATTGAGGCGGATGCTGTAGAAATTAAAGAATTAAGAGCAAAAGTCAAGATGATGTCTGATGCTGCAGGTAAATTACGAGAAGCAGGAAACGACCTTACTGAGAAAAACATTCATATCAGCAAACTAGAGACAGAGATACAGTTACTTAATCAGGGGATGAAAGAAGCTGAAAAAATATCAAGAGAATTTTCTGATGATACAATAACTTTACGTGGAAGTTTAGATAAGACTGATAAGATAATTAATGATAAAGATTCTATAATTAGAAAGAAAAATGAAAAAATTGATCTCTTAAAAGATCAGCTTGAAGAGAAAGGTAAACTGTTGATACTTAAGATGTCTCAAGTGGAGCAGCTTGAAGAAAATGTCAAACAGATGAAAGAGGATCTTGATGCTGAACATTTAGAACGATTTAAAGATTATGAGGACGATATCCTTTCAAAAGCAAAAGAGATTGAGGGATTAAAGCTTCGTTTAGAACATGTTGGCAAAGATCATGAAAAACAGAGGGAATCCGAACAGATTAGGATCGATGCACATAGGAAAAGGTATTTTAAGACTATTGAAGAATTGAGAGAAAAGATAGAAGAGAAAGAATCTATAATTAAAAGTGCAGCAATAGATCTGAAAAGGAAGGATGAGTTGATAAGTAATCTTGAGAAGAATACATTAAATAAAGATAAATTGATTAAAACCCTTGAAAAGAATGATCATAAACTTGAACAATTATTAGCTGAAAAAGAAAAGCAGAAAGTAGAAGACGCTGGTAAGTTGAAAGCGCAGGATGAAAGGATTAAATCTCTTAATGCAAATATAATTACACTTAAAGAAGATCTTCGTGCAGTGGAAGATATAAATAAAGATATTATTACGAAAATAAATAGACATGATAATATTGTTTCTGAGATTAGAAAAGAGCTTAAGGAAAAAGAGAAAGAGGCAGCAGATAAGGACATATATTTCCCACTACTATTTGAGGCAGAAAGAGTACAGATGAAGGAAAGTCTTGATGCAACTGTCAGAATCTCTTCTGAAAGAGAGTTAGACCTTAAGATGGAGATAAAGAAATTAAATAAGACTGTTGAAGATCAAAGAAAACTTATGAAAAAGATTGATAAAAAACATCGTTGGATTAAAAAACATCTTAATGTAGAACTTGAAGGTATGAGTGATGAAAGTGATTCGGATGATGAAGAAATTGAAATTGAGGATGCTACAACTGTTGATGAATTCCAAGCTCTTGAGGAGATTAAAGAACATGGCGGTATGCCAGTAACAATTGAGGAAATTCTTCCTATGGTAGATGTTGCTCTTCAGCATGGCGATTCTGCAGATTTGATTAAACAGTCACTTATGGCTGCAAATTATAATAGAGCAGATATAGAAAAGGCATTAAAAATTGCACGGAAAGGATAAAATTAAATTCCGTGCTTAATAAGAAGTTGTCTTTCTTTTGCTTCTTCGTAATTGTATGTTGTGTAAATGTTTACAACTTTTTCGAAGTCTGTATTTACATTAATGTCTTGGGTGCATCTTACAATTCTTTCATTATTGTAAAGTTTTATTTCACCTTGGCATGAGTTTGCGTCACAGACTATGTTTGATAGTGTTGGGCAATCAATTGCTCCATTGATAATGTTTTCGACTTTCACCCAGATTCTTTCTTCGAATGTTCTTATGGATTCACTACTATCTTTGTTCCATCCGCAGGTTTTTCCATCTCCTTCGCCATTAATTTGTCCATCCTTTCTAAATACTAGTCCAGAACCAACATTTCTTACAGTGAATGAAAAAGATATTTTATTTTCTCCAATTACCGATTGTTCTAGTCTGTTTACGTGGACAGGCCCACCAGAATTGTATGTGGTTTTGGTTTCTCTAGGATCGCATACGTAATCTTCTCGATCGTATTCTGAGAAGTCGCTTCTGTAACAGAGTTTTGCATTTGTTGTAGTTGTGTATTTGTAGCAAATTTCTGATCTTATAGGTATTCTAATGTTTCCTGTTAGTTCTCCTTGATACTGAAGTTCGTAAAAGCCAAGGTTTAATTCGCCACCGTATATGGTGTTTCCGTCTGAATCTTTATCGGTTTGTTGTAAAAGTGCTGTACTACTAAGAGTCATTGTGCTTGATTCTGGAAGACTGAAGTCTGCAGGGTTGATTCCAAGAATTCTAAGAGATAAATCTCCGGATGCAATGTCTGATTCTCCAATATTGAACATTCTAACGTCAATGTCGAAAGGGAATTGACCGCCACTCATGTCGTAAATTTCATTTGGTGGTGCTCCAGGTTCAAAATCAAAAGAAATTCCTTCGGTTCCTCCTACGAAAGGAACATATTCTGCTTCAGAACTTGATCCCCCTCCACTGCAACCTGCTAAAATCATTATTACAGCTATTAGTGGAAGGTATTTTTTCATTTTTATTCTGTTGCAAAGTGTTTGACCAGTAGGTCTGTTGAGATGTCTTCTTCCCAGTCATATCTTAGATCAACTTTTAATACTTTTTCAAAGTCTCCTGTAATTCCTGCGCTAGCAACATCAATGTTACATCTAAGTGTTCTTTCTCCGCTGTATAGTGTGACAAATCCTTTTCTATTTGAATCTGCACCTGTGTAATCAGCAAGTCCTGAACATGTAAGTGCTGTGTTTAATGCTGTATTTCCTGCATCAACAATTGCAAATACTTTGTCTTCATATTTTCTTTCATCTTCACATTGAGTAGTTGGAAGGTCTGTTCCGCCGAAGTTGTTTGATTTGTAAACTTTTCCGTTACCCATATTAGCAATTTTTATACTAAATGATATTCTTCCTGCGCCAACTGCTGATTCTTCTAGTTGTGTAACCTGAACCGGTCCACCGGAATTGAATACTTCTTTTGTTTCTGTTACTTGACATACGTCATCATCTGATGAGCTTACTAAGTCTTCTCTAATACAAATTTTTGCGTTTGCTGTTGTTCCATATTCGTAACATGCATCAGCTCTTACGATGAATGATGTAGCTCCTGAAAGTTGTCCAATATAGTTAAGATCTGTAAATACAGCGTGATATTCGCTTCCTTCAAGGATGTTTCCTTCTGAATCTTTTGTAGTTCTTGTAAGTTCTTCTGTTATAGCATGTGCAAGGTTTACGTTATTGAAATCTGCTGAGAAAATTCCTGAAATTGTTACACCTGCTCTGTTGGCAGGGATAGTGTATTCTCCAACATTTTTTAATT
>CAYUUQ010000131.1:0-4304 GCA_964447875.1 uncultured Methanosarcinales archaeon
TAAAAATGGATACGTCTCAGAATTTGAAGCAGCAACATCAACACCACAATCTAACAATACTCTTGATTCTGGAGTTTGTAATAATATACAACTTCTTCCAACTTGTCTTGCTCCACCCAAAAAGCTTGCTCTGATCCATTCATGTTTTTTATCTCTAATCCAACCGTCATAGATCCTATGACCAATCTTATCTAAGAATTTTCTTCTAAAATCAGAATGTTCAAATAATACTGCACGAATATTTTCTATTAATTTAGATCTTATAGCTGGTTTTCTTCTTATCAAAGGAACCCATAGTGTCTTTTTTCTTATCTCTCTTAAGAATGCCCCTTGCTTACCAATAGCAAGCCCCGGTTTTTCAGCTTCAATAACAACCATGCTTCTTTGTGGATCGAAATTTAACTGGTCAACACCAGCTTCTTTAGGAATAATCTTCTTTATTTCTTTTTCAGCTTTCTCCATATCAAGAGTAATACTAGGGTCAGGCCTTAACTCTACTCTTTTCTTTATATCATCAACTACTTTTTTGATGATCCCATCATTATTTAGAAAAAAGTTATCATCTTTTGTATACAGTACAATATTTGCACCTTCAAAAACAGCAGCACTTATCTTACTTGAAGGTACTATATCATAGATTGCTTTTATAATTGGGTTTTCAGCCATTTTTATAGAACATAAATTAAAAATAAAATAAACTTATGCTTCAAGTTTATAACTTATATCTTTAGTCAATACTTTCTTAACACCATCTTTAGTTATAGTAAAGACATTTATACCATTTCCAGAAGCAACATCTCTTTGTACAGCCGCATTAATAGCTTTAACACCTGTTTTAATTGCTTCATCAACAGTCATTCCTTCTTTATATAATGTCTCTAAAACACCATAAGCCATGGTTGAACCAGATCCTGATGAAACATATTCATCACATTCTGTTATTGAGCCATCAGGGCTCAAATCATAACAATGAAAACCATGAATATCTTTTCCACCTATAATAAAGTGGCTTATACTTGGTATCATGCTCATCTGTCTTATGTTTCCATAAACCATTGATGAAAGCATGTTAACTACTTCCTTAACTGTAATTTCTCTACCTGTTCTCATCTGCTTAAGTCTTATTTCAGCTTTTATCAGCTTGTTAAGCAATTGAACATCAGAAACACTTCCTGCTACAGTTACGGCTATATTGTCGCTTATTTGAACTATCTTATCAAACTTCTTATAGGCTATTAAGTAACCAGCAGTTACTCTCTTATCTGCGCATAGAACAATTCCATCCTTACAGACCATACCTACAGTTGTTGTACCTGTCTTTTTTATATCTTTATCATCTACCATAAGAATTCCCTCTTGAGAATTATATATCTGTGTGGGAAAGAGGTTGTATATAAATGTTACGTTTATTTGTTTTTTTATCAGTTTCCATATTGAAAAGAATTCATTAAAATTTCCTATTTTTAAGCCTTAATTCTCAAAAATTCTACCGAAAAGCTTATAAAGAAACAGATATTCAATTTTACTATAAAAGAGCTAAAATCTCGACGAGGATTTTTACACATAAAAAACTTTTTTAGAGGAAAAACTATGCCTGAAGAACAAAATGACTATGGAACAAGTTCTATTAAAGTAATGGAAGGACTCTCAGCAGTAAGAAAGCGTCCTGCCATGTATATCGGTTCAACGGGTTTTCGTGGATTACATCATCTTGTATATGAAATAGTAGACAATTCAGTTGATGAAGCACTAGCTGGTTTTTGTAAAAATATTCATGTAATCATAAGAAAAGATGGTGGCGTTACTATAATAGACAATGGAAGAGGAATTCCTGTTGAAATTCATCCTCAATTTAAAATCTCTGGTGTAGAATTAGTTATGACAAAACTACATGCAGGAGGAAAATTTGAAAATAAAGCCTATCAGGTTTCTGGTGGACTACATGGAGTAGGTATTTCCGTAACAAACGCACTATCAAAAAAACTTATTGTTGAAGTAAGAAGAGAAGGTAAAGTACACAAACAATCATATGAACAAGGTAAACCTATAACAGCTCTAGAAGTTCTTGGAGATACTGAAGAAACAGGTACAACAGTAACATTTTATCCTGATCCAGAAATATTTGAAACAATTGATTTTCATTTTGAAACATTGTCTACAAGATTAAGAGAACTTGCATTCCTAAATAAAGGTGTCAATATAATATTAGAAGATGAGAGAACAGATAAGAAACATGATTTTCTATATGAAGGTGGGATAATAGAGTATGTTCAATATCTAAACGAGAACAAGTCACCATTGCATGATCCAATATATTTTAATAAAGACAAAGAAGATGTCATAGTTGAAATCTCATTACAATATAATAATAGTTTCAAAGATAATATATTTTCTTTTGCAAATGATATAAACACTATAGATGGTGGAACACACCTAAGCGGTTTTAAGAATGCTTTAACAAGAAGCTTAAATCAATATGCAGAAAAAAAGAATATAAAAGAAAAACTTTCAAGCGATGATGTAAGAGAAGGCCTTACTGCAGTTATATCAGTAAAACTTAAACAACCTCAATTTGAAGGTCAAACAAAAACCAAACTAGGTAATCCTGAAGTTAAAGGAATAGTAAGTTCTATTGTAGGGGATAAAGTAGGTACATTCCTTGAAGAAAATCCTACAGTCGCTAATCTTATAATCAATAAATCAATAACAGCTGCAAGAGCAAGAGAAGCTGCAAGAAAAGCAAAAGACCTGACCAGAAGAAAAGGAGTATTAAGTTCTAACTCCCTACCAGGTAAACTTGCAGATTGTC
This sequence comes from uncultured Methanosarcinales archaeon, assembly GCA_964447875.1. Lineage (GTDB taxonomy): Archaea > Nanobdellota > Nanobdellia > Woesearchaeales > DATDXC01 > CAYUUQ01. Next base: position 2,810 of record CAYUUQ010000131.1, read on the forward strand.
AAGAAAAAGACCCTGCAAAGTCAGAGATATATATTGTTGAGGGAGACTCAGCAGGTGGTTCAGCTAAACAAGGAAGAAATAGAAAATTCCAAGCAATCCTTCCATTAAGAGGAAAAATTCTTAATGTAGAAAAAGCAAGATTAAGCAAAATTCTTTCTTCTGAAACAATAACTACACTAATAACTGCACTTGGTTGTGGAATCGGAGATGAATTCGACATAGAAAAAATCAGATACCATAAAATAATAATAATGACTGACGCTGACGTAGATGGTTCCCATATAAGAACATTAATATTAACTTTCTTTTTCCGCTATATGCAGCCATTAGTAGAACAAGGCTACATATATATAGCTCAACCACCGTTATACAAAGTAAAGAAAGGAAAAAAAGAACACTATGTTTATAACGAAGAAAAATTAAATATATTATTAACTGAAATTGGTAAAGATAGTATAAATCTACAAAGATATAAGGGTCTTGGTGAGATGAATCCTAAACAGTTATGGGACACAACAATGGACCCTGTTCAAAGGATGTTACTTCAAGTAACACTAGAAGATGCTGTAGAAGCAGATAAAATTTTCACTATTTTAATGGGAGATGAAGTAGCTCCAAGAAGAGAATTCATCAAAGAACATGCAAAAGAGGTAGTTAACTTAGACGTATAATCGCAACATTTATAAACCAACTATTAATTCTCAAACTACAAATGGCTAAAGAAAAGACAAAAATAAAGAAGAAAAAGTGGATACCAATAGTAGCTCCTAAATTATTCAAAGAAGCCGAACTTGGTGAAACCACAGTTGCAGAATCAGAATTAGTAATAGGAAAGACAATCAAAGCTACCTTAATGGATCTTATAGGAGATATTAAGAAGCAAAATACAGTAATATCATTTAAAGTAACTGAAGTCAAAGAAAACAAAGCTCTAACTGAAATAGTTGGTTACAAAATCGCATTATCATCAATAAGAAGACTTGTTAGAAGAGGAAAAGACAAAGTTGATAATTCTTTCATCTGTATAACTGCAGACAATAAGAAAGTTAACCTAAAACCTTTCTTAGTAACAAGATTCAAAGTGAATAAGTCTGTTATAAACGCTATAAACAGATCAACACTATTATTCTTAACAAAAGAAGTTAAAAAGATGAAGTATGAAGAGCTTATCAACGCTTTAATGTCAAACAAGCTTACTGGAAGTCTTAGATCAACATTAGCTAAGATATATCCACTTAAGGTATGCTTGATAAGAGGAGCAGATATAAAAGGTATAGTGAAGGTTTCAGAAGAACCAAAAGAAGAAAAGAAAGTTGAAGAGAAGAAGGTTGAAAAACCAAAAATTGAGAAAAAAGAAACACCTAAAGAAGAAGCTCCAAAAGAACCAAAACAAGAAGAAAAAACCAAAGAAGGTGATCTATAATGCCTAAAGTAATAGTAGATGAAGAAAAATGCACAGGATGCGAATCATGTGTTGGTACCTGTCCTGCATCAG
>CAYUUQ010000132.1:0-4296 GCA_964447875.1 uncultured Methanosarcinales archaeon
TTGTTTCATATGAAATAATATGTTAACTAGGTATTTAAATCTTTTCATTGAAAATTTCTATTGAAATTTTTAATTCCTCAGACAAAAAGATAATATATTGAAAATAGTCTTTAGTCTGAGTTATTACTCTAAAAGACATACAAAACCTTTTTAAATAATGAATTGTTTCTTGTTTTTCATGGCGAGAGGTAGACCGATAAAATCACAAATAAGACAAAATATTGTCGAAATTCTTCATCATAAAGGAAAAGGTTATGGTTATGATATCTTTAAGACATACAAGTCAATATTTCCTGCTGTTACTATGAGAGTTATCTATTATCATCTAAAGAAAGGAACAGAGTTAGGAGAGTTTAAAGTTCATGAAGTTAAGAAAGAAGAAGGAGATTATTCATGGGGAGCAACTGTAGAGAAGATATATTATTCTTTAGGTGAGAATGCTAAACCTATGATTAATGACAGAGTTAGAGAGTTTTTTTCTGATAGAGAATGAATTATTTCTTGATTTTTTTAAAGAAGCCTATTAAACAAAATGCTTCACGTTTTGTTAAAAAAGATTTTCCCAATAACCTCTTCCAGATTATCTTTTGAGTTTCCTTTTTTTCTTTTGTTGAAAATTTTAATTTGTTAAGTATTTTCTTAATATAATCAAATAAGACTTCTTTATCTTTTGCTGTAGCTAAATCATTTATTGTTTCTCCTTTTTTGAATAATTCATAGAAAAGAATAATGCAAGCGTGAGATATGTTCATAACCGGATATTCAATTGATGCAGGTATTGTAACGACAAAATCTGATTTTAGGATTTGTTCATTACTTAAGCCAGAACTTTCTGGACCTATTAATAAGCCTATCTTCCCTGTTTTTGGAATTATTTCTCCTAATTGTTTTGGAGTTAATGGGCTTCTAGGATTATATTGTGTTCCTGTTATTGCAGATGTAGCGATCATACAATCCATTTTTGGAAGTCTTTTTAGGACTTTAGCTTTTTCTAAAATATAATTAGCATGTTTTGCTCTGTTTCTAGCTTCTTGATCTAAATGATTACATTTTGGATTTATTAGTATAAGATTTTTCAGATCAAAGTTAGCCATAGCTCTACATATTGCTCCAATATTTCCTGGAGTTTCTGGTTTCATAAGTATTACGTAAAGCATATTTGTAAAGGTTGTATTACACTATAAAAACCTTTTGAAGTCCTTTAGATTTCAAACCGTTATGAAAACTACGTTTTCATAAAGTTTTTATACTGGTTGTATTTGTTTTTTTCGGGGATAAAAATAAGAACGCCACTATATGATGAACATCTGAAGCTTAATGCAAGAATGGTAGAGTTTGGTGGTTGGGATATGCCTGTTTTCTATACAAATGTTATAGATGAACATAATTGTACTAGAACCAAGGTTGGCTTGTTTGATATATGCCATATGGGAGAGTTTTTAATTTCTGGTAAAAGTGCATTTGACTTTATCCAGAATATAATCACTAATGATTTAAGGAAATTAGAAGTAGGTAAGGCTTTTTATACATCTCTTTGTTTAGAGAATGGTCATGTTATAGATGATCTTTTTGTTTATATGCTTGCTGATGATAAGTTTATGTTTGTTGTTAACGCTTCTAATATTGAGAAAGATTTCAATTGGTTAATTAAACATAAAATTGATGGTGTTGATATTATTGATAAGTCAAAGGAAACTGCTAAATTAGATCTACAAGGACCTAAATCTTTTGATGTTTTATCTAAAATGGTTGATGTTTCTGATCTAAAGAGATTTCATTTTGTTGAAAAAGATGTTCTTGGAGTTAAGATCATAATTTCTAGAACAGGATATACTGGGGAAGATGGCTTCGAACTTTATTTTGATTCTTCTAAAGCCGTTGATATTTGGAATAGATTGCTTGAACTTGGTAAGGACGATGGAATACAACCTATCGGATTAGGTGCAAGAGATACTCTAAGGATTGAAGCAGGTTATAGTCTATATGGTCATGAGTTAAATGAACATATAAATCCTATAGAAGCATCAACTGGTTTTGTTGTTAAGTTAGATAAAGATAATTTTATTGGAAAAGATGCATTAGTAAGGATTAAAGAAAGAGGGATACTAAGGAAGGTAGTTGCTTTTGAGATGATTGATCGGGCTATACCAAGAAAAGGATATACTATTGTTAAAGATGGTACTGAACTAGGTTATGTTACTTCAGGAACAATGAGTCCTACTTTTAAGAAAGGAATTGGGTTAGCATTTGTTAAAGTCAATGAATCTTTTGTAGGAAACGAAATAAATATAAATATAAGGGGAAAACTTTATTTAGCAAAGATTGTAAAAAAACCAATCTATGCTTATAATGGAAGGTGATAAATATGACAAATCCAACAGAACTAAAATATTCAAAAGATCATGAATGGATAAAAGAAGATGGTGAAAATATAATTGTCGGTATAACTGATTTTGCTCAGAAACAGTTAACTGATATTGTTTTTGTTGAATTACCTGAGAAAGGAAAACAAGTTGAAAAGGATAAACAGATGGCTGTTGTTGAATCAGTTAAATCTGTTTCAGATGTTTTTTCTCCTATTTCCGGAGAAGTAGTTGAAGTTAATGATAAATTAGTTGATAATCCTGAAACAATAAATAATGATCCTTATGGTGAAGGTTGGTTTGTTAAGATTAAAGTTCTTGATCAATCACATTTGGATGGTTTGATGACCTCAACAGAGTATGAAGAATTGATAAAATAATAGAAATATTTATTAATGGGTCTCTCTATTTGTTTCTTATGCAAAAAAATGGTCAGATAACTATTTTTATATCTTTAGGGATAGTTTTATGTGTAACTATATTTGTCTTTTTTTTCTTAACAAAAGGATCTGATAGTATAGATACTCAATCAACTGATATAAATCCCGTAGTAAAATTAACCGAATTATGTTTAAAGAAAACATTTGAAAATGGATTGGACCAAGTGGGCTATTATGATATTGAAACTTTAGAGAAATATATTGGATCTAATATAAAATCTTGTACAAATTCATTTGAATCTTTTCCTCAATATCAAATTATAGAGGGCACATCTGATGTTGAAATTGATGTGACTAACGATAATCTATCTCTGATAATAACTCTTAATTATCCATTAACTATAGTATATCAGTCTCAAACGACAAAGAGGAATTCTTTTAGTTTAAATTATGCTTTGCAGTCTAAAGTAGGGCTTAATATAAAAAATAGTGTCACTACATCTTTTACATCAATACTTTCTAATAATTTAGTTGCAGAGCTGATTATCTTAGATGGAACTAATGCATCTTTAGATGGGAATCCTGTATCAGATATAACTATGACAATAAAAGATAATTTAGTTTATGGGGGTAATACATTAGGATTTATTGCATATGATCTAAAACCAAATGGCGCAACTTTTAATCCACCAATAACATTAAAAATAAAATATTCTGAAGATATTCTTCCTATAGGTTTAAATGAAGATAATCTTAATATAATCTATCATAATGGCGAAATGTGGATTGCTCTTCCTACTACTGTCGATAAAGAAAATAATATCTTGGTAGCACAAATAAATCATTTTACTGAGTTTACAATAGGATATTATCATGATTTTGAATTTGTAGATTCATTGGATGATCTTATAAATTTTGATAGTGATAGAGTTTTTATTAAATATAATGATACTGATATTCCTTTAAATATAGATGAGGAAGATTTATTTATATTATATAACCCAGATAATGAGATAATTATTCTTGATAGTTGGGTAGATAAGGATAGAAATATAGTATATGGTAATATAACGAATAGGAATATAACAGATTTTGAAGCTTTTACCATAGCTTATAATGATACTTTTACTAAATATGATTTTGATGGTGATGGAAAAGCAGATCCAGCAGTATATGATGGGGGTAAGTGGTATATCGCATTTAGCAATCAAGAACCACCTTACTTGATACCTTATAAAAAGACAGATGCCGAAGGTTATACTTACTATAATTGGGGTTCAGACTCCCAATATCCTGTTGCAGCAGATTATGATGGTGATTCATTAGCAGATCTAGCTTTTTTCAACCCAGAAAATGGCAACTGGTGGATTTTATTTAGTGATGAAGAACCAGCTTACTTAAGTAGTATTGATCTCGATGGAACAACAAATACCCACGGACAATACCAATGGGGGGCTGTTGATTTTATAGCAGTACCTAATGATTATGATGGTGATTCATTAGCAGATCTAGCTTTTTTCAACCCAGAAAATGGCAACTGGTGGATTTTTTTT
>CAYUUQ010000133.1:0-4230 GCA_964447875.1 uncultured Methanosarcinales archaeon
TTTAAAATCAAAAAAATATATAGTTTAAATTATATAATAAATAAGTTTGGAAAGGTATCACTATAAAAAATTACGAACAAATAAAGGTTGCTTGCCACCCTTTGCCAACTATCCATGGTAATTCCACTCTATATAAAAAATTGGATTTTCCCTTAGAGTAAGAAAAGGGTGGATATGTGGCAAAGGGTGGCAAGACAACATCCATTAAGCACAAAATGTTGAAATGAAATGAAATGAAACAACTAATCCCGAAACAAGAACTTCCGCAGGCAAGAGAATGGTTTTTTCACAACCCTGGCGGATGGAAAGAGTATCTAAAATCAAGAGGTTTACACAAATATGAACCCATGGATAATTAAAATAATTATTGCAGGCATGATCATTATCGCATTGTTACTTTCAATGAAATGAATTTAGGCACTAAACAAAAACAAATTAGGCACTATTACAAAAAAAGTGCCTAAAAATATTAAGAGGTATAAACTAAAATGAATAAAATAACTTTGAGCCAACATAATAAATTAGGTATTAACTTGAAGAAAATAAGATTGTTGTTTATTGAAAACAAACAATATGAAGAACTAAAAACAATAGATCAAGTAAGAAATATTTTAGATGATTTAGAAAGTTTTCAATACCCTAACAAAATTAGAATTGGTTCATATTATGGTGAGGTGAAAAATGGTAAAGGAACAAAGATGTAGTTGTTGCGGTGATGTTTTCGGCAGACCTGAAAGCAGGGTTGATCTGAAAACATGTCCGCAATGTGAATGTAGGAAAGAACGAATAAGAACGGATAAAATGATTTATCCCAGGGGTAAATGGTGGTAAGAATGGAATTAGATAAAGTAGAAGTTAAAGGGCAAGTGCGTTGTCATGTGTGTGGTTGTGAAGTTGAATCTGTCGCACCATGTTGTGAAGAATGTTTTAGAATGATAAGATGAAGTAATAAAATGGTTAAATCGGTAATAACAATAAACATTGATCCTGAAATAAAGGAATGGTGTAAAAAATCAAACATTAATTTTTCACAAACTTGTAACGAGATATTAACTCAAAAGTTAGAAGGCAAATTGCAATGGTATAAAGAAATGATGACTTGGATTCTTGGTCGTTGTCATTGTTGTAAGACAACCCGTTCAGATATTTTTGTTATTGATATAACTACAAAAAATATTTTTGATAGAAAAATTCTTTTTGGAAAATTAACAGGTGCGCCAATTATACAATTATTATTTTGCCAGGAATGTATTCAAAAACCATTAAAAGAATTAATGGAAAAAACACATCCGAATAAAGATTGTAGTTTTATCAATGTTCCCGATACTGCGCTTGAATACTTTACAACTTGGTCTCAACGGAAAAAAACAGGAGGAGTTTATGGTGGTGTGCCCAAAGATTGTTGGATGTTTCCGCTTGATGAATACCTTTTGGAATGTATGCGTCTTAAATTAAAAATTAAAGACAATGATGAAGAAGAAGGGTTTAAGTGGCTTGATAAACAAGCAAAAAAGTTCAAAGAATATACATGCCCCACAATACAAACAAATAGTTAGGATTTATGTTTTATCTCGCGCCAACACTTGTTTTCATTTGGGGAAGTTTAGCTTGGTGGTATGAACAAAAAGAAAGACGAAAAACAATAAACTAAATGTAATACTTGGTGTAAGGGTGTTTTACAATATGAGAATAAGAATAATAAACATTGAATCCCGAGAGGATTACTATAAGAAATTAAAGAAACGATTAAAGGAGTTAGAAGAATGCAAGAAAAAACACAACCAAAAACCAATGATGAACTACTAAACAAACTTATTGATTTAGAAAAGTTATTCGGTGAAGATATAGTTGTAACAATATCAGTATCAAAAGGTAAGATTACATTTGAAAATACTTTCAGAAAACAAACTATTGATACAGATATTGAAGAAGAATCATCACCGGGTGAATCATTACAAGATACAACAATTCAAAGCCCGTTCCCACAACATAGTATAAATTATTTCGGTTGATCATGGTAACAAAAATTAATCCCAGGGTAATAAAGAATAATTGCCACTATAAGAAAAGCGATAACTACAACAGGCGGTGCCACAGATGTGATGAGATGTATAAAACAATGTATCGTAATAGTAAGATTTGCCCCGCATGTAATAAACGAAATATAAAAATGGGTTTTACACAATGCCAACAAAGTAAAGAGAAACAACAAAATGATAACTAACACAACCACAAATGAAAACATTATCACCATTCTGCCAAAGCAAGATTTAACAAAAACGACAGAAAAGGTAAAGAAAGATTTCCCTAAGTATTGGAAAAGAGAATTAATTAATTCTAAACTAGAACTGATCAAGAACCCACAACATCAAATGTTATTGCGTTTTCTGTGGATGTCAGGGGTAAGAATTACCGAAGCAGTATCATTGCGCAAACAAGATATTGATTTTCAAAGTTATGTGATGACTTGCAGATGGCTTAAATCTAGAAAATATAAATTTCGTAATGTGCCACTACACCCACACCTTAAACCATTATTACAACTATATACTAGCACTTTAAAGGCGGAAGATAGAATATTCCCAATCACAAGACAAAGAGCCTGGCAATTAACTAAAAAGTATCTTGACGGACACCCTCACCAATTAAGGCACTCTTTTGCGGTTAATTGGTTGCGTTCTGATGGCGATTTAATTATATTGCACCGAATACTAGGACATTCTAAAATTCAAACCACTATGGAGTATTTGAAAATTGTGCCAATAGATCAGGGCAAAGAACTGCTTAAAATACAATTTTGAACAATGACACCAATAACTATTAATATATTATTTTGGTTGGCGGATAGATTAAAAATCCGTTGGTTACTGAAATTTAAGCATAAGTTTGAGAAGTATTATTCTAAAAACGGATGATTTTTTATTAAGATTTAAATATATACTCATTATTTGGTTTGTATGTGTGCCGAGAATAAAAAATTAAAAGAGATTACAGAAGCGTATGGTATCCCTGGCGATAAAATATTAAAGGTTAGTGAGATAAGTAACCATATTAAAAAGAAACTCACAACAGATCATTTTCTTAAACAAATATATGTTCTTGGTGAAATAACTAATATCTCACAACCAATAAATGGGCACATCTATTTTAGTATTAAAGATAAAGAGAGTTTGTTAAGTTGCACTTTATTTAAACCTAATAACAGATTGAATTTTGAGATGAAAAACGGAACAGAAGTATTAGTATTAGGTTCAATTAATACTTATGCTAAAAATAGTATATACCAACTTAATGTTTCTTTGGTTTTCCCAATTGGTGAAGGGATGTTTGCAATTAAATTTAAACGATTAAAAGAGAAATTAGAAAAAGAAGGTTTATTTGATGAAAATAAGAAGAAAGAAGTTCAAGAAATACCAAATTGTATTGGATTAATTACATCTGAAAAAGGACAGGCACTAGATGATGTTACTATTGTTTTACAAAATAGATCTACTACTTTAAAAGTTATTTTTATAGCCACATTAACACAGGGTGAAAAAGCACCTAAACAAATAATCAATGCTATTGAAAAACTTAATAAGAATAAAAGAGTAGAAACAATACTTTTAGTAAGAGGCGGTGGAAGTGATGAAGATCTTAGTTGTTTTAATGATGAAGAACTAGCAAGAGCAATATTTAATTCAAAAAAACCAATAATTACAGGTATCGGGCATGAATCAGATTATACCATTGCTGATTTTGTATCAGATAGACGTGCTCCAACACCATCAATTGCGGGTGAGATGGCTATTGTTCATAGGGAAGAGATGTTGGCAACGATAAATTACTATAGAGAAGAGTTAGAAAAAAGATATAACCATTTTATAGAAATGAGTAAAGCACAAAAACAAACAGAGATGTATAAGTTAATTATATTTATCATTATGGCTTTTATAATTCTTTATATGATTATCAGGGGGTTAACAGGATGAGAGAACAATTTTTGGATAATATTGATAAAATAAAAAAAATAATTTCAAAGTTAGAAAAACAGGAAATTGATCCAGAAACTGCGGAAAAATTGTTTAAAAAAGGTAATAAAATGCTTGAAGAGTGTTCTGATCTAGTTAATGAAGTCTCTTTTAGTGTTATATTGGTTGGATAAACGATTAAAATAAACTCATAAAATAATCAGGCAACAAGCTAAATGATGCATGTTTTGTTTGTTATGATCTTTGATAACATCTACTC
>CAYUUQ010000134.1:0-4139 GCA_964447875.1 uncultured Methanosarcinales archaeon
AAGCAGCGTATCCAATTAATGCAATGGGGATTTCAAAAGCAATGATGGAAAAAGTAGCAGTTGCAAAATCAAGAACTCTAACCGTAGACGAAACGGTGATTTGTTTGACAAGATATGGAAATGTAATGGCTTCAAGAGGCTCAGTTATACCATTGTTTGACAAGTTAATAAAAGAAGGAAAAGATTTAACATTAACTGATCCAAATATGACAAGATTTATGATGACTCTTGATGATGCTGTTGATTTGGTGCTATATGCATTTAAACATGGCGAGCAAGGTGATTTGTTTGTCCAAAAAGCTCCTGCAGCAACTATTGATATACTTGCTGATGCAATAATTGAACTCAGAAAAGCCGAAAGTAAAAAAATTACGATTGGTGCTAGACATGGCGAAAAGTTGTATGAAGTATTGGTAACTAGAGAAGAAATGGCAAAAGCTAAAGACTTAGGTAACTATTTTAGAATAAAAGCAGATCATAGGGATCTGAATTATAATAAGTTCTTTGATGAAGGTGAGTTGGATATTAGTAATCCTGAGGAATACAATTCACACAATACTGAAAGACTTGATGTAGAGGGAATGAAATTATTATTACAAAAACTTGAGCTCTTTTAGGAGGTTAAAATGAACATATTAGTGACTGGTGGAAAAGGATTTATTGGAAAGAATTTAATTTACAGTCTATCAGAAGCATATCCTGATGCAATCATCAATTGCTTTGATAAAGAAAATACATTAGATGAACTAAAACGTTTTGTTGATGAAGCAGATGTTATTTTTCATTTAGCGGGAATCAATAGACCTAAAAATGCAAGTGAGTTTTATGAAGGGAATTCCGACTTGACAAAAACTTTATGTGATAGTGTTGAAAGTACAGGAAGAAATATTCCAATTCTTGTTAGCAGTAGTATTCACGCAGAAAAAGATAATGATTATGGCAAGAGTAAGAAAATAGGCGAAGATTATTTATTTGATTTCGCAAAGCGTACACAGAATGATATTAAAATATTCCGTTTACATAACGTGTTTGGTAAATGGAGTAATCCCAACTACAATAGTGTCGTATCTACATTCTGTTATAACATCGCAAATGATTTAGAAATCACCATAAATGATAAAGACTATCAAGTATCATTAGTCTATATAGATGATGTTGTAGAAGCATTTATTTCTTCAGTACAAGACAAAACATATAATCAAGAATACAACTATATCCAAGAAGTTGTGGAGATTTCACTTGGGAACCTAGCTTCAACTTTATACAAGTTCAAAGATATGATTGAAAGTATTTATGTCCCAATAACAGGTGACAAATTTACAAATAATTTATACTCTACATTTTTATCGTATTTACCAAAAGAAAAAGTTGTAGTTGACTTGTTAGAACACAAAGACCAAAGAGGGAAATATACTGAGTTAATACGTACTTTGTCGTCAGGACAGTTCTCAGTTTCTCATTCAAAACCAGGAATTCTTCGTGGAAGACATTATCATCATTCAAAAAACGAAAGATTCATAGTGGCCTATGGTGAAGCTGAAATTAAACTTAGAAAGATTGATGACGATACTGTGTGGAGTTTCAAAGTATCTGGAGAAAATATTCAGATGGTAAATATTTTGCCAGGATATACTCATTCTATTGAAAATATAGGAGATACAGATATGATTTTATTAATCTGGACAAACGACTTGTTTGATAAAGACAATCCAGACACTATCTATTTGGAGGTATAATTATGAATAAAATGAAAGTAATGACAATCGTTGGGACTCGTCCTGAAATTATTCGACTGTCAAGCGTAATAAAGGCATGTGATAATTATTTTGATCATGTACTAGTTCATACTGGACAGAATTGGGATTATACTTTGAATCAAATATTTTTTGATGAATTAGAATTACGAGCACCAGACTATTACTTAGATTCTGTAGGTGATCATCTTGGAGAAACGTTAGGAAACATCATTTCTAAAGCATATGAAGTATTAAAAAAAGAAATGCCTGATGCACTTCTTGTTTTAGGTGATACAAACAGTTGTTTAAGTGTTATACCTGCAAAGAGATTAAAAATACCAATTTTTCATATGGAAGCTGGAAACAGATGTTTTGATATCAATGTTCCAGAAGAGATTAACAGAAAAATTGTAGATCATACTGCTGATGTAAACTTAGCATATACTGAGCATAGCAGAAGATACCTAATTAGTGAAGGATTCCCTCAGCAATACATTTTTGTTACAGGAAGTCCTATGACTGAAGTATTAAGTTTATATAAAGGTAAAATTGATAACTCAGATGTATTGAATCAATTAGGACTAGAAAAAGGCAACTATATATTAGTTTCAGCACACAGAGAGGAAAATCTAGATATAGCTGATAATTTTGATAAGTTAGTTGAAACACTCAATTACTTAGCTGAGGAATATAATATACCTGTAATCTATTCTACACATCCTCGAACAATGAATAAGATTAAAGAAAAGAAAGTTAAGTTTCATCCTAATGTAAGGAATTTAAAACCATTTGGATTCTTTGACTATAATCATCTTCAAAAAAACAGTTTTGTTGTACTATCAGATAGCGGTACTTTATCTGAGGAATCAAACATTCTTAAATTTCCTGCTGTTTTAATAAGGACTTCTACTGAACGACCAGAAGTACTCGATAAAGGTACCATTGTAGTTGGTGGAATTGGAGTAGAATCTGTAACACAATCAATTCAGTTTGCTCTACATCAAAAAGAAAATAAAATGCTAGATGCAAATGACTATATAGATTCTAATGTTAGTGATAAAACATGTATGATTATACAAAGTTATACTCAAAATATAAACAAGTTTAGGTGGTTGAAGTAATGAAAATTTTGTTTATTAATTCAGTTGAGAATGGAAGTACAGGTAAAATATGTAAAGAACTGATTAAGTTGTCAAATGAAAAAGGGCACCAAACGAAATTCTTTACAGGTAGAGGTATAAATTTCAAGTTTGAAAACTCAAAATCGATTAGCTCAAAGTTTATGGTGTATCTTAACAAAATTCTCTCACTATTGTTTGATAATGAGGGACTCCATTCTAAACGTAATACAATCAAGTTGATAAAAAATATTGAAAATTATAATCCTGATTTGATAAACATTCACAACATTCATGGGTATTACGTCAACTATAGAATTTTTTTCAGTTACTTAAAGTCAAAAAAGTTTAAGATTGTTTGGACACTACATGATGCTTGGGCGTACACTGGTCATTGTGCATACTATATTGCAGAAAAATGTGATAAATGGAAGAACCAATGTTATTCTTGTCCACAAAAACGAAAATATCCTAAATCTATATTTTTAGATAACTCGAAAAGAAATTTTTCTGTGAAGAAGGAATCATTTTCTAATATCTTAGATATGGTAATTGTCACACCTTCTGAATGGCTAAAGAGTGATGTGAAAAAATCTTTTCTGTCAGATTATAATATAGAAGTAATCAATAACGGTGTTGATTCGAATGTTTTCAACGATAATCCTAGAAATTATGAAGCTACACTAAAAAAATATAATCTAACTCACAAGGGCTATTATTTGAGTGTATCTAGTGTTTGGGATGAAAGAAAAGGATTGAATGATATTATTGATTTTGCCAATCATCACAAAGATGTTATGTTTTGTGTTGTAGGGTTATCTCGAAAGCAATATAAGTTATATAGGAATCAACACAACATTGTGCCCATCCTTAGAACAGAGAATCAAAACGAATTATCACATTTATACTATAGCGCTATTTTTTTATTGAATCCTACATATGAAGATAACTACCCAACTGTTAATCTAGAAGCCCAAATGTGCGGGACACCAGTACTGTCATATGATAGTGGAGGTGCTAAAGAAACTCTTTTTGGGGATTCTAGATTGGTAACATATGATAATCTAAGAAATGAATTACCAGCAAATGATAGAAATTTAGATTTTGGGAGTTATAAGTTAGACATGGATTCGAAATATAGATTTAATGACTACATTAAACTTTTTGAAGATATTTATGATAAATCTTAGAAAAATTTTCACTGGTAAAGTTATTAAGAATTTAATCCTAGGTGTTCTAACTAACTTTATTAGTGTGATTGTCTTGCAGTTAGCATTATTGCCAA
>CAYUUQ010000135.1:0-1177 GCA_964447875.1 uncultured Methanosarcinales archaeon
TTAATGAATCAGGTTATATTAAGGTTAATAATGATGGTAAGATTAAGTCAGTTGGATTTGTGAATGAAACTGCTAGATGTTGGATTACTTATACTTCGTATAATGATAATGAATCAGGAGCTAATTTAAGTCAAGCTGATTCAGAAGTTAAGATTGGAGATTATGATTATGCAATGATTTTAGATTCAGATGCATCTGATTATTCTTCTTTTGAGTTTAACAGATTTAAGTATGCTAATGTTAGTATGAATGTTTCTGTAAGTGATGTTAATTATACTTCTCAGTATGCTTATATCAATGAATCTGGAATAACAAATAATCAGTTTATCAATATTGTAGAGGGAATAAGATTACATGGCCTGGTTAACATAACAAATAACTTATTCTATGGTATAATGGAATATGGTATACGTGTTATGAACTCAGTCAGTGATAGTTTATATGTTAACTATAATACATTTGATGGATGTAATATTACTGGTTATGGTCAAGGACCTTGTAATAGTGCTACTGGATTATTTGTTGATAATCAAGCAATATTAATACGGGGTTATGGAAATATATTTGCTAATTTAGAATATGGTGTAGTCAATATAGGATATGGTATAATTTTAGATTATAATGCTTATTATAATAATACTGTTGATGTTGTAAATGTTAGTAAAGGAAACAATACAGTTAGTTTAAGTGCTGATCCATTTATTCAAACTGAAAATGATAGTTATTTCTTAAGTCAGAGTTCAAAGGTTATTGATTCCGGAAGTAATAGTGCTTTTGCATTAGGTTTAGATAGTTATTATACTGGTTTAGAAGCTGATAGTTCTACTGCTGATATTGGTTATCATTATAGTTATGGTGGTGGGGAGAGTGGTTTAGCTCCAAATATTAGTTCAGTTATTTTGAACACAACTGATGTTTCTGTTAATGATACTAATCAAAACCTAACTTGTTATGCTAATGCTACAGAAAGTAATGGAAATAATGTTACTTATTATGGAAGATGGTATAATGGAAGTTATTATACTGGACTTACACATATAGACAATGATGATCAAGGTGGGTGGGGTTATTGTCCTTGGGGAGATGGAGACTTTATCTATTTAGCTAATGGGATTAATGGAATAGATACCTATTCTGTTAATTCAACAGGAGGACTAATTTGGATAGATAATGATGA
>CAYUUQ010000135.1:1277-4097 GCA_964447875.1 uncultured Methanosarcinales archaeon
TCAAGGTGGGTCTGCTTATGGTGTATGGGGAGATGGAGACTTTATCTATTTAGCTAATGGTCTTGAGGGTTTAGAAGTATATTCTGTTAATTCAACAGGAGGACTAATTTGGATAGATAATGATGATCAAGGTGGGTCTGCTTATGGTGTATGGGGAGATGGAGACTTTATCTATTTAGCTTATGGTAATGATGGTTTAGAAGTTTACTCTGTTAATTCAAATGGAGAACTAACTTGGATAGATAGTGATGACCAGGGCGGATCTGCTCTGGGTGTTTGGGGAGATGGAAATTATATTTATTTAGCTAATTATGACAATGGTTTAGAAATGTATTTTATTAACTCAACAGGAGGATTAACATGGATGGATAATAATAGTCGAAATGAGAAAGCTAATGGTGTATGGGGAGACGGAAACTTTATTTATTTATCTGATTATAATGTTGGTTTAGACACTTATTCTGTTCCAGGAAGCTTTAGGGCAAGCTCATCTGAGTCAGATAATCTTGTTTTAGTTGGTGAACTTAACTTATCTGATAATTTTATTGGTAATTGGAGCTGTGAAGTTAAAGCTTATAATGGAAATGATTATAGTAATTGGATGTTCTCTTCTAATGTTTCGATATCTGAAGTTTCAATTGGAAATAATATACCAACTGTTTCAAGTGTAATATTGAATACAACATCAAGTTTGAACTTAACAACAGATAATTTGACTGGTTATGTAACTGCATCAGATTCAGACGGAGATAATGTTACTTTAGCTTACAATTGGTATAAGAATGGAACATTGAATGCTACTTCATTGATAACCGATGGATTAGTTAGTTATTGGCCATTGAATAATGATACTTTGGATTATTATGGAAGTAATGATGGAAGTTGTTCTACTTGTCCAACTAGAAATACTACTAATTATAAAATTGGAGCTAGCTATAGTTTTGATGGTGATGATGATGTTGTGAATATGGCAACCTCTAATTTATTAAATGGTGATGGTGCAAATTCTTTTGCTGCATGGATCTATATTAAGGAAAATAAAGCCCAAGGGGTTGTATGTTCAAGAGATACTTTCTTAAATGGTTTCTACTATAGCGCAGGCAATATTAGATATTATGTAAGAACTAGTGCTACTGCTTCTGTGTCTACTCCAATTAACTTAAATGAATGGTACCATGTTGTTGGAACATGGACTACTGGAGATAATCTTAAAATATATATTAATGGAAACTATACTACTCAATCTGCTGGAACTTTATCTGGGAATATCGCACAATCAGATGTTATTAAATTGGGATTAGATGATGCGGATGCCGCTAGAAATATGAATGGAACCTTAGACGAGGTGATGATTTGGAATAGAGTTTTAACAGCTTCAGAAATCCAACAACTATACTGGGCAGGTGTTAATAATGGACATACTATGAATTCATCTCAAACTTCAGTTGGAGATAATTGGACATTAGGTGTTAAAGCTGGAGACTCAGAAGATTGGTCATCAGAAACTAATTCAAGTGGTGTTTTGATATTGGATACACCAAATCAAGCACCAACAATCTCTTCTGTAAGTATAGTTAGTCTTAATGAAACAGCTAATACAATGACTGAAGATATTGATTGTTCTGCAATTATTATTGATGCTGAAGGAAGCAGCCTGAATGTTTCGTTAAATTGGTATGCCAATGGTGTTTTGATAGTGTCTCAAGATTATGAGAATAGTTATGTAAATGGAACACTGTTTAGTTCATCATTAGGTTCAGGAAACTTTAGTAATCTAGATAATATATATTGTAGTATAAGAGCTTATGATGGTAATAGTTATAGTGATTGGACAAACTCTAGTAGTATAATAGTTTCTGATCTGTGGCAGATGAGGGGTAATACACCTTCTCAACTTTTCTGGGATCTGGATTCATTTAATACAATTTCGGGATTGAATGAAGCTAATTATTCATCTATTTCAGGTACATCTAGTGAGATAGCTGTTGGTGATGGATTTGTTTATATTGGAGCTAGTGGTGGTTACGTATATCAATTTAATGCATCAAATGTTAGTCAGCTTATTACCAGTTATGATACTGGTTCAAATGCAAGGGGTGCTCCTGCTGTTGCAAATGGTTATGTATATTTTGGAAGTGATGTTAATATATTGTACCAAGCAAACTCATCAAATATAAGTCAAATTATTAATACATTCACTGCTGGGGGAGATTTTAATTCTGACCCTATTGTTGCAAATGGTTATGTCTATGTAGGAAACTATGATAATAAATTCTATCAATTAAATGCAACAAACATCAGTCAAGAGATTGCAAGTTATACTGCAGGTAATGAATTTGGTCCAACACCTGCAATAAGTGGAGATTATGTTTATATTGGAAGTAAAGATACGAAGCTTTATCAATTGAATGCAACAAATGTTAGTCAAAAGATACAAGAGTATGATTTTGCTTCTGCATTATATGGCAGTCCTATTGTTACAAATGGTTATGTTTATGCAGGTCCTTATATGGGCGATCATTATCAGTTAAATGCTTCAGATATCTCACAGCTAATAAATATATTTACACCAGAATACGGTAATGGTGTTATGAGTGTTGGTTCTGAGTATGTATATCTCCGGTCAGGATGGGGTGCTGCAAATAATGTTTATCAAGTAAATGCAACAAACATCAGTCAAGAAATTGCTATGATTAGCGGTACAAGTATGTCTCTTATTATTTCTGGAGATCATGCTTATGGTGTTTCTGGAACTGTGTTATACAAACTTAATGCAACAAATATTAGTCAACAAATTTCAAGTAGAACTTTTGGTGCAAA
>CAYUUQ010000136.1:0-4075 GCA_964447875.1 uncultured Methanosarcinales archaeon
ATGGAATGGAAAAGTAAAAAACATAACAAAATTATTAATACAAATACCAGAAAGTATGGATCTTGAGTCAGTAGAAGAAAATGGAGAGAGAAAATATTGCAATGGTTGGTTTGAACCAACAGATTATGCAAATATAGGTGAAGAACTTCAAGATCCTGGGTATAAAACGTACAGAATAACTGAAGAAGGAAGAAAAACAATAAAATACCCTATAGAAACATTCGAAAGCATAATTTGCCTTATAGAAATTCAAAGAAGTAATGTAGATGATATCCTTGGAACAACACCAGTTGCAACACATTATTACAGAGCACATACTGATTATGATTATTATATAGAAAACACAATAAGCGCCTCAGTAATAGCTGACCCAAACGCTCCAACTGAAATGACTAGCTGTACGGATAAATGTAATGATAATAATGGTTGTAAATGTATTAACAATAAATGTAATGACTATGATTTAACTGTTGGAAAAGATGATGATTGTGGTGGATTAAAAACAGGCAGTTCATCTGGAAGTACAACAAGTTCATTAGCACCAACAGATATGACAATAAAGATAAGGGCTTCTGATGGAACTTATGATACAACAAACGACCCAAATGTTATCCTTGAACTTACAGGAACAAATATATATTCATGTCAATTCTGGAATTATGCAGATTCAGGAATTAATGGACCAAATGTATGGGAACTTTACCAAACAGAAAAATCTTGGACTCTAAATACAGAAAGAAATGGACCCAAAAGAGTATATTATCAGTGTAAATCTGTTGATTCAGATGGTAACCAACAATTAAGTCCAAACAATATATTCGATGAAATAGAATATACTGGCGCTGTAACAAGTACTACTCATACTCAAACACCTCACGATTTAGAAATTGAGATTAACCAAGGAGACCCAACAACAAATATCAATCATGTTGTTTTAACTGTTAAAGCCAAACAAGCTGATTTTTGTGCTTATATTAATGATGAAAACCAAATCAAATCTTCTGACTGGATCGATGTTAGTGGAGAGGGAGATGAATGGAATACTGGACATTACTTAGTTAACCAACAGGGCCCAAGAGTGGTTACTTTATATTGTAAAAATAGTCTTGGAATAAGTTCAGAAACAGATATTGATGTAATCAATTTAGTTGAATAGGAAAGTCATATGAAAAAAATAATATTTATACCCATAATCTTAATTTTAATTACTGCTTGTACAGGTAACAAGATAACGTCAGACCCGATAATCTCACCAGAAGAGATATACACTGGTTCAGATGGTCTTGTGATGAACTTTCTGACTAATGCTCCTCCTGCTGAAGCATTTGAAAACAGCTATGCTGGTTTTGGATTAAAACTGGAAAACAAAGGGGCTTATGATATAGAAAACGGATATTTAGCAATATCATTAGAGACAGATTATATAGATTCAATAAGAAGCTCACTTAAATCAACATCAAGATATATAGACTTTAGTGATTATGAACATATAACATTTGATCTAAACGGAAAATCAATAGAATCTTTAGAAGGCGACAAAGATGTTCTAACATTTACATTAATGACAAAAGAATTAGAAGAACTAAGTCAAACCCATACAACAACAATAGCAGTAACATCATGTTACGAATATAGAACCACAGTTAGTGAAACTGTATGCATTGACTCTGATGTAAATAACCTAAAAGAAAGAACAAAAAGTTGTACAGTTGCCCCAAACACATTAAATAGCCAAGGTGCGCCAATCGTAGTAACAAAGATAGAACCAAAGATGATACCTAAAGAAAGAGGAGTAGAGCCGCAATTCAAAATCAGAATAGAAAACAAAGCAGGAGGTCTTCCTGTTCAAAAAGAGAGTATAATTGATGCCTGTTATTCTAGAGCACTAAACTATGATAAGATAAACAAAATAGAAGTGAGTGCATATTTAGCACAAAAAGATACTCGTATCAAATTAGATTGTAATGTAGATACAAATATGAAAACAGTATTTCCAGTATTAAAAAATAATGTAGCTGAAATAACCTGCAGATATGATGAAGGAATATCTGAAGAAGACGGAACCTATCAAAGTATATTGATTATAGAAGCAGATTATGGGTATACTGATACAATATCTCAAAACATAGTAATAAACAAGATAGCATAAATAAGCGAAATGTTTATATAACAAAAAAGCTAAAAGGAATTTAACATGAAAAAAATACATATAATATTACCTATCATTCTATTAGTATTTATTTTAGGGTGTGGAAGTAGAGCAAATAACCAAGGCCCTGGTAATACAAATAACTACAGAAGTGGAACTCAAGGACTAGAGGTTTCCTTTCCAACTGGTTTACCTGACCAAATATATGAAAATGATAGAAATGTTCGGTTTGTAGTTGAAGTAAGAAATAGAGGCGCTTTCCCACAAATAGATGAAGAAAATGAATTTGATGCTTATCTTTGGGTAGGAGGGCACGATAAAGACATAATCGACATCTCTCCAGACAATGGTATAAGGCTAGATGGACGAGAACTTGAAGGAAGAAGCACATATAATGATGATGGTGGCTATTCTGCTGAACAATTTGATGCTAATGTATATGATCTACCAAGCGGTGCATCAATATATCAACCAAACTTAATATTTACTACTACTTATTTCTATAAAACAATTGCTTCACCCATAGTATGTATTGATCCTGAACCAAGAAGTACATATGTAAGGGATAAAGTATGTACAGTACAAGAAACACAGGGCTTATCAAGCCAAGGTGCTCCTGTTGTTGTAAACAAAATTGAACAACATGTAACAAGCGAAAACTTCCAATTTAAAATCGAACTGAGAAATTCTGGTGGTGGTTTGATAATAGAAAGAAATGATATAGATAATCATCCTGACAGAGGATATGATTGGAGAGACATAAATCAAGTAAGAATTGATGATATAAGCGCAGGAGACCAAAGGATGAGTTCATGTAGACCAGATATAGGGGACACTGTAGAATTAATTGATAATAAAGGTTATATTTTCTGTAGACTAGATAAATCTGTAGTTGGAGATAGAGTTTATACTACTCCACTGAATATAGAACTAAGCTACGGCTATTCTTCTTCAGTAAGTAAAGGAATAGAGATTTTTGAAGAAATTGGCTATTAAACAATAAGATTTATATAGTATAACTACTCTTAAATTAAAAAATAATAAGGAGGTAATGTAAATGAATAAAATCATTATTGCTATCTTAAGCCTAGTTATGATAATTGGATGTTCAGGCGGAGGAGAAGATAACACAGTAACAAATACCGAATCACCATATATTGGTGGAAACCAAGGTATTATAGCAGAATTTCTAGAGATGGGTGTTTATAACGACGAAACAAATATTGAAGAGATATTTGACGGAGAATCTTTCCCTATAGAAGTTATGATAAAAAATAAAGGAGAAGAAGATGTTGTTGCAGGAGACTTAACAATAACACTAAAAGGAATTGCTCTTGCTGACTTTTCAGGAATTGCAACAAATGGTGTATTATCAAACACTGATCTTATAGAGAGTGTTTCTGAATATAATGATGCTGGTGGAGAAATAACATTAGATTTCACCACAGGAACAGAAGACGCTAAATATGAAAGCGTACTCAACGGCGCACATTATGATGTAAGTGTATTCGGAGAAGTTGTCTATAAATACGCAACATATGCTTCAGTACCTGAAGTTTGCTTCAAAGAAGACTTACAAGATGATAGCATCTGTAAAGTTGACGAAATGAAAACTGTTTATTCATCTGCAGCACCTATTCAAATCAGAAAAGCTGAAGAAAAAAGAGCAGGCACAGGTAAGATTGCTGTTGAATTCGAAGTTGAAAATGTAGGTGGTGGCGCTGTAGCAAAACCAGGAACAGATTTTGACTCAAGATATGATCAGTTAAGCTTTGCTCCAGGAGATAGTTTATGGGAATGTAAAGCAGGTGGAAGATTAAATGAAGGAAGATTTGATAGTAATAATAAAATAACCATAGTTTGTAAATTGATAACACCTATGGCTGAAGATACATTATACACAAAATCTTTAGATCTGAAACTTGA
>CAYUUQ010000137.1:0-4009 GCA_964447875.1 uncultured Methanosarcinales archaeon
CAGAACCCAGCCTAATTCTCCTGATACATACAGACAGAACACTTATAATTGGGATACAGGAAATAATTGGAATTCCTATGGCTCTGCAACAACTAGTTCAGGAAGCGGAGGAAATTGGATATTTGATCCATATAAAAGCATCCATTATGCTAGAGCATGTTTATGTTTACCTGCAATTAGGTATAATTATGAAAAAGAGAGGCAGATAAAATGTATGTATCATAGTTGTATAAGTAATAATGCTCAAAATGGTTTACCTATAACAAGTTGTGATGTAGCTTATAAAGAAAGAGAATGTTTATATGTTGAAGGTGCTCAATGTGCTGAACATGGTTGTTATGATAATATATGGGATACTCTTATGGAATACCTTGAGGGTAGTTGGCCAGGCCTTCTTAATAGTGTAGCTTATATTTGGGCTTGTAATGAATATATAGATCTTCAACAATTTAGTTGTGAGAAGTTAGATAGCGATTTTTGGCCCCATGTTGTATGTGGTTTATGGGGAGGAGTTACCACATTATATGAGATATCTGAAGTTGCAGATAGCGGCTTTGCAGGAATGTATAATGATGGAGAATTAGAGGGAACAGATTATTGTTCAGGAACGGGGTCTTAAGATGGGAAAAAATAATATTATATTGATGTTTGCAATGGTTTTGATAATTATACCAATAGCTACAGCTAGAACCTATAATTATCTAAATCCTGCTGTTGATGATTGATACACTATTCAACCATGGGAGATAGAAATATGTAGACAAGATGGTGGAACACAAAATGTAGCTTCAGACTCAAGTATTCCCGGTTATGGTTCAAGTAGTAGTGGCACAACTACAAGTAATTCAATATATTTATCTCAAAACACCATTACATTACAAGCAAGAAAGCAAGATTATACAATTACTAATTTTACTTCAACATTGTATGAAGTAAGTTGGTATTTTGAGCCATTACAAAATCAATCTGATTATTCAGTTTATCTAGTTAACGGAGAAAGTATAAATATTGGTAATGGAACAGCAAGTGGAATTAATCCTGGTGCAGGATATTATGTTCAATACTTAAATCATACATATACTCATGCAAAAATAGTTTATGGCAGCAATTGGTTACAAGTTCCAATAAGTGATATAACATGAAATTAAAAAAAAATATAATGGATTCGGCATTTATTAAATCTTTTAAGATAGATAAGATTAAAACTAAAGTTTATTTTATTGATATGTTTTTTTTATTAGTTTTAATTATTTTATCTTTAGTTTTTATGCAATTATTTTATTCTGGATTAAGTGACATGGATAAATATGGTGATTCTATAAAAAGACTAAGTGATGTTTTTTCAAGATCGGTTGAAAAAAATGAAGGAACAAACACTGATTTTATTACCGTTACTGCAGCATTAACTAATTTTTTCTATAGGATTTTTTTTATTACTATATTTTTATTACTAATCCTTTTGTTTGCTGCTGGTTTTATTAAGACAATAACATGGACAAAACTTTTAGGAAAGAAATTTGATAAGAAGCTATTTTTTAAGTATTCTTTATTGATATTGTCATGGAATTTGTTTTGGGTATTGTCTTTATTTTTTATTGTCTTTGGCTTGAAATTGACTTTGAATGTAATTCAGATCTTAGTTTTAATTTTGGTTTTGTTGTACATATATTTTAGTATGATAATGTCTCCTGTATTTTTTAGGTTAAACGGTTTTAGGTATACAATTAGACAAACATTTAAGTTGGGTGTTTTTGAATTTTATAGGTTACTTATACCTTTTATTGTAGTAATTGTAGGATTATCAATAACAGCTTTTTTAGTTGTCATGATGTTTAGAATTCCTATTATCTGGTTGTCAATTATTTTAGGGGTATTTATTGCATGGTTTTATATTGTTTGGCAAAAGTTTTACATGAATGAAGTTATTAAAGAATTATTTGAATGATTAAAATGAAAAGAAGAGGTAAAAAAGCACAGGTAACTGTGTTTATAATTGTAGGAATTATAATCTTACTTATTGTAGGTTCTTTTTTTTATCTAAGATCAAGAACTATTGAGGCTCAAACAGAGAGTGAAGATTATACTAACAATGTTCCTAATTGGGCTATGCCTATACAGTCTTTTGTACATAATTGTATAAAGGATGTTGGGATAATGGCATTTACTAAATTAGGTGAACACGGAGGATACATAGATTTTAATGATTATTCTGTTGTTCAGAAGAATTTTAATATAAATAAAGATGAGCCTACTGATTCAGATGTTGTTTATCTTTCTGGAGAAGATATTCCTGTTGCATATTGGTTTTATCTACAGACAAATAATCTTTGTACATCTTGTAGTGTTTCATCACTTATACCTAATCAGACATATATTGAAGAACAGGTTAATAGGTATATGGAAAGAGAGATATTAAATTGTTTGAGCGGGCTTGAAACTTTTTCTAAACAAGGAATTAATGTTGTATTAGGAGACACTATCTCAACTGATACAAGTATAAATCTTAATGATGTAAGTTTTGATGTAAGTTATACTGTGATTGCAAATCAAGAGGACTTAACAACAGAGTTTGATAAGTTTAAGGTAAATATAGATCTTGATTTTACTAAAATATATGATCTTGCAAGAAGAATTGCTGAAGATCAGATAAATGAACAACACTTGGAGTGGATAACTACTCATCTTCTTGCAATTTATTCTTCAACACCAGATGAAGGGCAGATACCACCAATTTCTTGGGTAGATAATGAAGATACTTATTCAACATGGGACTTCATGGAAGTTAAGGATAAGATAGAGCAAAGTATAATCTCTACATATGTTCCTAGCATACAAATAGATAGTACAAAAGGTGCAAGAAGATTTCAGATCAATGATCCTGTTGGACAAGGTGTTTATGACACTTTATATTTAGAGATACTTAATGAGACTTATGATGATTTAAGTGTAAGTTTTTTCTATAATCCCGAGTGGAATTATTTTTTTGATATATCTCCAAGAACTGGAGAAAAGATAATTCCAGTATCAAGAAGGATTGAAGATGATTTAGGATGGTTTCCTGTAATTAATACTAATTATTATCATTTTTATTATGATATATCTTATCCTGTTATAGTTGTAATAAGAGATACAAAATCTTTAATAAGCGAGGGAGAAGAAGGCTATACCCTTATGTTTGCTCTGGAAGTTAATCTACGGGATAACAAAGATTTGTGGTTATGGAATCAGGGAAAAGGAACAGTTGGAACCAAGGATTATTCAGGTAATAAAATAAGTTTTGATCAAACATCTACTAATCAGGGAGATTGTACAGCTTTGAATTCTTCATATAATTCAAGATATAAATGCGCTATAGATAATCA
The DNA here is from genome assembly GCA_964447875.1 of uncultured Methanosarcinales archaeon. Lineage (GTDB taxonomy): Archaea > Nanobdellota > Nanobdellia > Woesearchaeales > DATDXC01 > CAYUUQ01. The sequence goes on from CAYUUQ010000137.1 coordinate 3,363, forward strand.
AGTTTATACTAATATGCAAACTTGTGGGGAGAATTGTCAGACACAAACTACAACTACAACTACACCTAATATTACTAAATCACTATTTTGTGAAGTTGATCAAAGGTTAAGTGGAGAGATAACTATTCGAGTTTATGATCAACTTACTCGGCAGCCAATAGAAGGTGTTAATATAGACTTTGGTTGTGGAAATCACAGACAATGCCCTATGGAATCTACAGATATTGATGGTTATTATCGTAGTAGTTTTCCAATATGTGTTGGATCTGGTTATATGTTATTAAGAAAGGATGGTTATCAATCTAAACTTGTTCCTGATTTTTCTGTTGAAGTTGCAACAACCGGAAGATATAATTATGATTTGGTACCTATAAGAAATAAAGAATTTGAAGTATATTACATCAATGTAACAAATATGTTTAGATTAAAAAGAATGTTGTTTGTAGATAATGAAACTGGTATATCGCCTGATCTTTATTATGAAGCTAATAATTTAGGAACAATTGGTATAACCACAATTCCAGATATTACTCTTCGAGGTAATGGAATTTTAAAGCAGTTATATGATAATGTTATTGGGATGAGTTTATCAACTAGTGCTGAAAATAATCTTAAAGCTGCGATATATCAGCAGGCAACAATAGTAT
>CAYUUQ010000138.1:0-2901 GCA_964447875.1 uncultured Methanosarcinales archaeon
AGTTGAGGGTAGGTATGATCAAATCCTAGAAGCTATTGAACACATAAAAGAACATTATCCTGAACCAAAAATAACAAAAAGGGGCCAAGCAAAAGATCTTTTACTTTCAGCTATAGGAAAAATAATATCCAGTGCAAATAAATTCATAAAAAAATCTTAATTAATATTTTCTTTCAACTAAGTCAAATAGAAACATTTATATATAAATAATCCTAAAGTAAGCTTATATGGCTAGTGCATTTAGAGGTGTAATCGAATTTTTTGGAGAAGTTGGGCTATACGATGTAGTTCTTCCATTCTTACTGGTATTTACTATAGTTTTTGCAATATTCGAAAAAACAAAAATATTAGGTACTGAAGAGATAGATGGAACAGCATATCCAAGAAAAAATCTCGATGCTATGGCTTCTTTTGTAATATCTTTTTTTGTTATTGCTTCAGCAGAACTGGTTGAAATAATTTCTACAGTTTCATCACAAGTAGTAATATTATTAATGGCGGCAGTACTATTCTTACTTTTAGTTGGTTCTTTTGCAAAAGAAGAAAAAGATGGTTTTTTCCTTAAGGAAAAAGGCTGGCAAATCTTTTTTATGGTTATCATGTTTATTGGTATTGTATTAATATTCCTCAATGCTGTTAAGAATGAAGCAGGAGATTCATGGTTAGAAGTAACCTGGAACTTCCTAAGTAAAGGCGAAGGAGGAAACGCAGTAGGTTCAATAATACTCATTGTCATCGTTATTTTATTTATGATGTACGCAATAAAAGATCAAGGACCAAGAGGGTCAAAAAAAGAAGAATAAAAACCGAGGTGTAAAAAAAATGGTTTCAGATATATTTACGTTTGATGGATTTATAAGATCATTAGCAGACTGGGGCATAGAAACATTGTTTATTTTCTTGCTGATATTTGCAATAATGTTCGCTATCCTAGAAAAAATAAAGATTTTTGGAGACAGGCGAAATGTCAACGTAATAGTTGCATTAGTTATTGGCTTGTTACCAATAATTGGACATGTAACAGGAGTCAATCCTGCAGGAATAGATGTTGTAGAAGTAATTAAAAACGCTTTACCAAGCGTATCTTTAGTTGTGATAGCAGTTGTTATGTTATTAATATTGATTGGAATATTTGGCGGAGAAGCACAATTCTTCGGTATGTCCGCACCTTTTTGGGTAGCTTTGATATCAATAATATTCGTAGTATACATCTTCGGCGGAGCAGCTGGATGGTGGGGCGGATATGGAGTTGCTGAATCTTTCTTCGGTTCAGATGCTATAGCCATAATAGTGATGTTGTTGATTTTCGGAATTATAATATCTTTCATAACAGGAGCAGACCAACAAGAAGAGATGGGAATTATGAAGAGAGCTGGATTTGATTTCGGAAAATTATTCCCTGGTGGAAAAAATTAATCTGAAAAAATGGCTACTTTTTTAGATATATCTGGCTTGGAACATTTTTCCAAGTTTTTTGTTTTTTTATTTGTTTGGTTAATTGTATATGCTCTTCTTCAATATACTAAAATATTAGGAGAAGATAAAGCAAACCAAGGAATAAGCGTTATCTTAGGACTTATTGTTGCCTTATTTGTATTATTTTCACCAATAGCTACAGGTATTATACAATATATTACTCCATGGTTTGCAGTAATATTTATATTCATAGTTTTAGCTGGAATAGGCTTAAAGATGATGGGTGCTTCTGCTTCAGACATTGGTGGACCTCAAGTAAAAACACTGATTGGAGTAGTAATAGTAATAGTTCTTATAGTAGGTTCTTTAAGCTACGTTAGAGACAATATTTCTGTTCCAGGAGATAATGAAACTTCTGCAGATTATTCAGAATCATCTAATTTTATATTTCATCCTAGTGTCTTAGGAGCAATATTTATATTAGTTATTGCAGTATTTACAGTAGCACTTTTAGCCAAGAAATAGTTATTCTTTTGTTTAAAATGATATTTTAATAGAAATAAATTTTTATTTTTTCTTACTAACTGTTCCAGTTATTCTTGCAAGTTTATTTACATTCTCAGTAAAACTTGGCAATATCTTCTGAAAAACCTTTTCCATTGCTTTTATATCAGTTCCAACTTCTTGTAAATTCTGATCATATTCACTGATCTTACCTAGAACGCCTTTATGTAAAGATTCAAAAGAAGACTTAAGATTCTGTATATTCTGCTCGATTATGGTCAGTCTTGACTCAGTCTTTTCTTTCCACTCGATCATCTTATTTATGTCTTTAAGAAGTTCATTCCATTTCTCATCGATTATAGCCTCAGCAACTTCCTCAATCCTTTCTTCAGTACCATTATTGTCTTCTGCTGCAGGTTGTTGATCATATCCCTGATCCATAGCAGGAGGTTGTGGTTGCGAATACCCTTGTTGGGGTGGCATTCCCATTGGATGTTGCTGCATAGGTGCAGCTCCAGGCATAGGCGGCAAATCTTGTTGGCCTCCTTGCATTTGATTCTGTTCTGGTTTTCCGAATAACGCCATTTTTATCTAAATATAAAATCTGTATAATATTGTATATAAAACTTTCTATTAACTACCTTCTTCTCTCTTACTTAGTTCCTCTTGTATAATTTCTTTAATTTCATTGTGTGTAACAAAATTAACAGGTTCCCATAACTCAATATACTTCTTTAGGGTATTTATCTCTTCTTTTTTAGCACACATCTGTAATTCCTTAATGAACATCAACATCCTATCTTTCATCTCACCAACTTCTTTTTTAAGCTCAGTCATCTCTGATAACATAGTTTTTATCTCACTATTAAGCTGCTTATATCTACTTAACATATTTTGTTCAATTATTCCCATCCTGTTTTGAACACTACTATTTCTTTCTTCTAATACTCTTACTCTTCTACTGAGGCTATTTATATCTTC
>CAYUUQ010000138.1:2931-3969 GCA_964447875.1 uncultured Methanosarcinales archaeon
AGCTGTTTTTGCAGCCTGATGTCCAAAAAGATTTCCTCCACTTCCCCCAGCACCAGGTGCTTGACCAGGTTGAGGATTGTTTGGCTTTATCTTAATCAGTGGTTCCATACTATAATTTTAGCTTAAGTCATATAATAAGTTTGCGGTTTTTAATGTTTTTTTTATTTAATATTATTTAATTAATAAGATGGTTCAACCCGAGTAGTTAGGGGTTTCAATAAAGAAGGATCTTGCTCAACTAGGTTCTTAATGATAAGTTCTTGATTAAATATTATATCTTGTAAATTATCTATCTTAGGTGAACCAAATACTTGTAATTGTTCTTTTATTGTTTTTTGAACAGCATCATATAATTTTAATTGAAAATCCTTTCTCCCATCATGATCAAGGCTAAATTGAGCTTGAAATATCTTCTCATAAAAAACTTGAAAATGAAGATGAAACTTATACCCTGCAAGTGGTTTAAATACAAAATCTCTATAAGTATCATACTCAGCTTGAGCAAATCTATGTTCCCAATACCCTAGTTCCATTTCATCTGGATGTGATCGAAGTTTTACTTGTTTCCATGATTCTTCAGGAGGATTAGGTGAAAATGTGCAAGCAAGTAAATCACCATACGCATCACTCATAGTTATCATAGATAAACAATATTGTTCATCAGAATCTTCAGGTGCTGTTTGTTCCATAGCAGGTAGAGTATAGGTCATTTCTCCGATCTCATGTAAACAATTAAACATACTTCGTCCACCAGGAGCGCCCATTAATGAATGTATCCAAGGAAATAATCTTCCAAGTCTAGTTGTAGTAATGGGTATCCCACCATCAATAACACCGAAATGAATTGGTGTTCCTTGTATCTTATTTCCAATTTCAACAGTATCAGAATATACTCTTCTATAGCTTTCTAATAAAGCCCTAAATCTAGAAGGTTTTTCAGATAATAATATTTCTAAAGTTTCCCTTCCACGCTTAACTCTAGCATCAAATATAGCATCATCCATACTTCGACGCAACTACTTTTCGCCTTATAAATCT
>CAYUUQ010000139.1:0-3966 GCA_964447875.1 uncultured Methanosarcinales archaeon
CTTTAGAAAATCCTTCTATATATATTGAAACAAACATCACTGGTACTGCAAACGTTTTAGAACTTGCAAAAAAATATAATGTAAAAAAAATAATCTTTGCATCATCATCATCTGTTTACGGCAATTTGTCAACTCCATTTATTGAAAGTGCTAAATTATCACAGATATCTGTCTACGCTGCAACAAAAAGAGCAGGCGAAGTTCTTATGGAAACATATCACAACATCTACGGTATCGACATTACTATCTTACGTTTCTTTACTGTGTACGGACCTAACGGGCGTAAAGACATGGCCATCTATGGTTTTACTGACAAGATAATGAAAGGTAAAGAAATAGAAGTCTTTAACGAAGGAAATCTATCCCGAGACTTTACTTATATTGATGATGTTGTCTCAGCTTTGGTTTCCTGTCTTGATAAAAAACTTGGTTTCGAAATAATCAAAATTGGAACTGGTGTTAAAACAAATGTTTTGGAATTGATTAGAATAATAGAAAAAGTCACTGGCAAGAAAGCTGATAAGATAATGGAGTCTATGCAAAAAGGAGACGTACTAATCACACAAGCAGATATCTCTAAAGCAAAAAATCTACTCAATTATAATCCAAAAATAAATTTAGAAGAAGGAATAAAAAAATTCTTTGACTGGTATAAGAATTATTTCTGAAGTTTTTTTTCGTGCTTTGCAATAATCTTTTTACTTTCTGCAAGCTTTGCTTTCAGATCTCTTACTTCAGCCTTAAGAATAGACATCTCTTTTGCGCATTCAACAATTTCATTATCAACCTTGTTGAATTCTTTCTTAAAGACTAGCCTTCTTTTCATACTTGAGATCTGGTCTCTAAAATCATATACAAAATCTATATCTTTATCAAGCTGGTTAAAAGATTTCTTTAGCTCTTTAACTTCTGCTTTCACAAAAGACTTCATTTCTTTTTTAAAATCCTTATACTCTTTCTTCATAGCTTTTTCAAAGCTTATCATTGCTTCCTGTTTTGCTTTTACGGTTTCTACGTCTGTTTTAACCTTTGTAAATGACGATGCAACTCCCTTATTTACTTTGGAAATTCTTCCTTTAAGAGCAACTACGTCTTTACCAACATTTTCGAAAGCTTGTTTGATATTTTCCATTGTTACTATTATAAAATGGTTATTATTTATAAACATTTCGCAATATGGGCGGTTTTTAGAAATCTTTATAAATACCTTAAGAACCCAAATACTTGCGCTCTACCGAAGTATTATTTTTATAATGCCTCCATAGCTTAGCAGGTAGAGCGTGTGGCTGTTAACCACAAGGTCGTCAGTTCAAGTCTGACTCGGGGCGTTCAATGTTCCCCGCAAGGGGCACATTACTTTTCTTTTTAATCCAAAGGGTTCCTTATTTTGATTAATTCCCTATTTGAAACTTTGGTATAAATCTGTGTTGTTGATAGATCACTATGACCTAAAAGTTTTTGGATTAATCTAATATCTGTTCCCTGTTCTAAAAGATGTGTTGCAAAAGAATGCCTAAGCATATGTGGATGAATATTATGTTTTTTTAGAACTAATTGGACAGATTTTTTTGAATACTTGCCAGACCTTCCTTCTAATAAATAGTCAGTTTTGAAAATTGATTTAGAATAATACTTCAATAGATCTAATTGCAATGATTTTGATATTATTGTAATTCTGTCTTTCTTCCCCTTGCCTTTATTTATTTTGACTGTGTTATTTTCAAAATTAATATCACATCTTTTTAGATTGATAAGTTCAGAGAGTCTCATTCCAGTTGAATAAAGAAGTTTAATTATGATTTTATGTTTAAGATTTTTTGTATTACTTATGATTTCTAAAATTCTTTTTTTTGAAATTACTTTTGGTAATTGTTTTTCTTTCTTTTTTATTGGAACCTGTTCTGTTGTAAATGGACGATTCAAAATATTTGTAAAGAAAAATCTTAGTGATGCGTACGCTAAACGCGAAGTGTTTGTCTTAACATCTTTTGTTAATAAGTAAGACTTAACTGATTCGTTATTTAGGTTAAGCGAAGTTTTTTTTGTAAAGTTAATATAATCATTTATGAAGTAACTGTAAGAACGAAATGTGTCTTTGCTGTATCCTTTCAATTTGCATACTTTTTCTAATTCTTCTATGTAATCCATATTGGAAATAAATCTAAAATCTTTAATAACTATTTTCCTCGTTTTTCCGGAGAACATCCGTATGCACTCGGAAATAATTATCAAAAATTAAAGTTTTCTCGAAAAAAATTTCTCAAAAACAAAAAAAGAATCAAAAATATTTGTCACATGTATTCGGTCACGTAAAAACTAGACCTAATACATGTTAGTTTCAATAAAATTTGAGTTCCTAAAAAAATTCCCCGCCCTGGATGTGTAAAACGAAATAGTAAACTTTATATAATAAATAGTTTATAAACTAAATATATGGAAGGATTAATAAAAAAGCCTTTTAAAGATAGGTTAAAAGACACAGGATATTTAATTAAGAACTCATTTACTGTTATTGGTAAAGATAAAGACATAAAGACCCCTACAATACACATGATTGTGTTGTCATTTATTATGACCACATTATTTTGGGGTTCGATCACAACATTTATTCTTGGAAAATTTGTAGGTCTGGGTATATTGGCATTACTATTTACAATCTTTATACTTGTGCCATTCAAATTTTTTTATAATGTTAGGCAAAAAGCTGACCAGAGTTGGATTGTTTACAATACTATTTCGGGAAAAGATATAAGTTATTCAGACGCTCACCAACATACAAAATCAGAGAAAGGAAAATTACGATTTATTGCATTTGTTGATATGTTAATAAAGTATGCAGGAAGTCAAAGAAGTGGCAAAGGAGGAATTGGAGCAGTTCTAATTAACTTATTTTTAGCTGTGTTAACAGAAATATGGGATTTATTAAGTCATTATATGCTTCCAGCAGTTGTTATTGAGCAAAAATCATTAAAAGAAATTGTTCCTGAAATAAAAGCATTAAAAACAAATGTTCCAGCCACACTTGCAGGAGTATTTGGAATAGATTTTGTTGGAAATGTTGTTGGCAGATTATTATTTCCAATTTATTTGGTTTTACTAGCCATCTCTGTAGGGATAGGATATTTAATCGCTATGTCCACAGAAGCAACAATGATTACAATCAGTGGATTCTCTTTTTCATGGGTTCCTGTTTTAATCATGATTTACATAATTGCAGTCTTTGGTGGAATTATAAAGAAGATTGTTGAATCAATTAAGGTCATTTATTTCACAATTTTTTACACATCAATCACTAGACCAATGGTTATTACCAAAGATATGAGAGGAGAACTAACAAATTATTTACACATGAATAAATCAGATTTTGATCCAAAAGCTCAAGTGAGAACGCCTCAACAAAAATATGTGAACCAACTTGCCGATTATATCAAACAATATAAGAATGCTGGACAATCTGAAGCACAAATCAAGCAATATTTACTTTCAAAAGGATATGCAGCTAAAGATGTTAATGCTGCAATAAGCTTAGTGAGAAAAAAATGAGGACAATCCAAATAACTATTTTTTCAGTTCTTTTAATTTCTTTAATTGTTCTATCTGGTTGTGGTATGCTTTATGGTGAGAAAATCCATGAGGAGAAAAAGGATTATTCAAAACAAGTCACATTTAAGTTTAACTTAGAAGAAAGTCAAGAATTGCATAATATTAATTCTGTTATAGGTTATTCAAAGACAAGAACAACAAGCATACATGCAAACTATCTTGCTACTTTAACAGCTCCAGATGGAACAACTCAAACAAAATCTTTCAGAGTATCAAAAACAGGCAGGGATAAAGTGATGAGTGCTAAAACAGAACAAAAACTCTTTCAAATAACTCCTCAAAAAGGAGAATATACTCTTGAGATTAAAGAAACTGATGAAAGATACTTCAATGGTAAAAGTATAACTGTTAAAGTCTATAAGA
>CAYUUQ010000140.1:0-3952 GCA_964447875.1 uncultured Methanosarcinales archaeon
ATGATATTAGCAGTTACTTCGTAATTAGTTCCATCTATTGTATAATTCTTTGTTTCTCCTTCTTCTAATGCATCTTTTACATCACAGATGCAAGCACCGTTATCGCAGCCGTTAGGGCATTCATAAGATATACTAGCTACTTGCCCATCTTTACAATAAGTTTCACTCAATCTTCCAGCTTTTTCTCCTTCAGTTATACAGTAATCTGCTGATGTTATAATGTGTTCCATATTTTCAGGTAGACCCCATTGAGGTCCATTTGCTTCACCTTTCACATAATAATTTAATCCACCATCACTGTCTGTACATTCAACTGTAGCCTCTTTAGATTCAACATACATATCATATTGGTCAGCTCTTTTATCGAATCCAATTGTTGATATATCGGTTGTAGCTTCAAATAAGTCTTCTTCAACTTCTACAAATGCTATTCCATCAACATATACTCCCCGAACTGTTGTTTCTAAGTCTGAATTGAATCCTGCAATTATTCTAAAATTAGATCTCTGATTTCCAGGTTCACCAATAACCATTGTCATATTATTTCTTGTGCCTATGTCGTTAGGGTTATCTATATAGAAACTATAGCCATTCTTTGTTATTAAATGTCCTGCAGCACAATTAGCAGTATCCATTCTTGTTAGGGTTACTTTGTTTTCTGCTTCAGATATAGAATCAACTCTGAAAGCTACATTGCCTATATTTACTTGACCTGTTTGTTTTATATTTTCAGCAATTACTGTTCCACTATAGTCTTTAAAGTCTACACCATCTATATCATCGATATCAGTTACTTTTATTACATAAGTTTCTTTACCAATCATTCTGCTTAATATCATCCAATAATCAGTATCTGCATCATATTCAACAGTTCCACAAAAAGATCTTATCAATCTTTTATTGATATCTCCACCAATAACATCATATGTTCCATCTCCATTACTGTCATGTAATATGTCTAAACTAACTTCATAGTTATCTAATTGAGCTTCTAACTTTATTGTGTCAGAGCCACTTGGTTCTATTTCTATTCTGATTTTTTCTTCTTCATCTTTAATACAAGCACCATCAGAACAGCCATTAGGACAAACTACATTATTAAAATAAACATTTTGTCCCCAAGCATCACATCTTGTATCTGTTAACATGTCTCCGTTACATCCGTCAACTATTTTTCCGTTACTGCCTATTGTTTCACCTTTTTTGAATGCATCAAGTCCGTCTGTTGATGTACATCCGTTGAAATCAGTTCCTTCACAACAGCAAGATGTTGCATAATCTTTTCTAACCTTATAGTTTGCATCTGCATTATCAATACAATTATGGCCATTTAAGACAGTACACATATTAAATGAACTATCATAACAAGAATTCTCTGCAACTGTGGTGTTAAACCTTTGACATAATTCTGTGCAGGTTAATTCTTCATTATCAAATGGATTATGAATATTTGTTTGACCTTTTAATATTATTGCTCCTTCATTACTTGGCCATTTATTCAGATATTCTTTAACCAATTCTTTATAACCACTTATATCATTACCATTCACATAAACTCTTAACATATAGTCATTACTCATCCAGTTAACTTCAACTCTATCTGTGTATTCATTATAATAAGGGTTATGGACTGTCCATTGTCTTACATATACTACATTACCATCAAATGTTTCTTGAACATAATCTCCTGAGTTCATTACTCTGTCCATTTCAGATTGTATCCAACTATATTTTGAATAGAGGTCAACATAAGCATAGTTTGCTGTACTTTCATATGTTGCTGTAAGTGTCTGTCCTGAACTATAATACCAACCATATCTATTTTGGAAGGTCATAGGACTAATATCGTTTGTAATTAAGTTATCTGCAAAAAATCCTTGTTTTTCTATTTTGAAATAACCATTTTCTATTTGTACATGTTCAGGTATAGCAATTGATTCACCAAAGTCTACTATATGTTCTCCTAAGTCAATAGGATCATATACTCCGTTAAAATATGCATGACAGTTGAAATTATCTCCATTTTCTTCACAATTTGGTGTTCCAGATAATGACAATTGTAATCTAGTTGATCCATTATTTGGGTCATCTATCCATACATCTACATTACTTCCTAAGCTATCTGATATGTCATAAACTGTGTTATAATCAACACCAATAGGCATACTTTCACCTAGTTCTTTTATTCTTCCGGTAGGTTGTATCCATGCTCTAACTGTAATAATACTTCCTGGCGGAATAGGTTCTGGAGGCAATTCATCATGTCTTAATATAAATGTTTGTAGCATCCACATGTTACAAGTTGAGGAGTCAGAACAACCACATTTCCACTCACCATTTTGTTTTTTACATGAATAAGTTACGATATAGTTTTCTCCAGGCATAAACTCATTTCTACCTAGTTGTAGTGTAGTTGATGCACTTTCTTTTATCCAGTTGGAACCTGATACAGTTGTTTCGTCAAATTGGAATCCTTCCCATGATTGACTTATAGAATTATAATAGTGACCGTATTTGTATACATATGCACTTGGACCTTCATGTTCTACTTCAATATCCATATAGAATACTTGATCTTGATCTGTAAGTGAAGCGATTTTAGGATCAATGAAATATATTTGATCATCATTGTCAAATACATCAATAGGTGGGGCATACCCTTCATATGTTCTATAATAAGCCATACCAGTTTTTCCACTACCTGTGTTATATGCTTGACCAGTTCCAATATCTCCTGGTTCTGGCGGAAGGTCAGAAGAACAACCGAACATTAACATAACACACATTAGAACAACTAGACTTATTATTTTTTTCATTTTACCACCTTTTATTATAAAAATTATTATTTAATCAATATTTGAGTTTAATCTTTATAAAGTTTTCTTCTATTTAGTAGTTAGATTGTATAAGTAATAAGAAGTATTTCTAAGTTTATATTCTTTATAGGGTGTTAAATTATATTTTGATTTAATAATAGAGCATCTTTTTTTAGAATTAGGTAATAATTTACTATCACAATATATATCTTCATAGAATAATAAGCATTTGTTTTTGTATGTTCTTAAACTATAGTCTTCTTTATTTACAAATGTGACTGTGTTAATTATTTTTAAATCAGATAAGGTGCTTCCGATTAATGGTATTTCCATAATTATTGAACAGTTTTTTGGAACATCTTCTTCAAATTTAGACATTATTTCTGTTTCTAGTAAATATTTATCATCTGCTTTAGGGAAACTAGGTATTAATAGGATTAAGATAATAAATATAGAAGCTATCATTATTTTTTTGTTTTTTATTATAAAATATGATATCATTGGAAATAATGCTATTATTCCAGTTAAAAGATGAAAGTCATTAGCGTATCTATAGAATAAGTAGAATACTAAGAATGGAATAAATATCAAATTTGAGATGTAAAATAGTCTTTTATTTTCTTTGTAAACTAGTGGAATAGAAACTAATACTAAAATAATAAGCAATATATCTAATATATTAATAAAATAGAATTTTGGTATAGTCGAATTTAATCCAAATAATGTTATTTTATTTTTGTATATTCCTATATAAAAATTAGTTAGTCTGAAGAACTGGAATATGTATGCTAAGATAAATGGAATAGTTATTGTAAATAACGATAATTCCTTTAGTTTTGGTTTTTTCTGCCATAAGATATATGCAATTGGAAATATTATCAATATATTTTCTAATCTTATTTGGATTGTAAATGTTAATAGTAGAATAGATAGTATCAATAGTGTTTTTTTATTTTTTTGATAATATGTTATGAATGACATTAATGTTAGCAATATGAAAAATATTGATGGGATTATTATTTCAGCTGAACCAGAGTATTTTATGTGCATAGGGTAGATGGCTAATAGAAATGAACTAATTATTGCTATTTTTTTATTTTTAGTTTAATTATATACTAATATAAACATTAAAGGAA
>CAYUUQ010000141.1:0-3949 GCA_964447875.1 uncultured Methanosarcinales archaeon
AGATAACAAAAAAACATGGTGCCAATATAAAAGAAGTTGAAGCTGGCGAAATAAATGTTGTTGATGGTATGCTACAAAATAAAAGCCCCGTTGGTGGAGAAGGAAGCTGTGCTGGAGCAATATATTCCCCATCAAGATGTCGAGATGGTATCCTAAGCTTACTATTCATACTAAAAATAATAGCAAAGAACAAAAAACACCTAGAAGATCTTGTAGATAGCCTGCCTGAATATTACAACCTTCAAAAAGCTATTTTGTTTAACCCAAAAGACCACGACAAGATAAAAGAAAAACTTAAAATACATTACAAAAAATACAAACAACAAGAAACAGGGGATATAACTGGTGGCTTAAAGATTATATTCAAAGATAATAGTTATGTTTGGTTTAGAGCATCAAAAACTGAAAATGGTAAACTTAGAATAATATCTGACTCAAAAGACAAAGCAAAAGCAAAAAAGATTCTTAGCGATGCTTTACAATATCTAAAGAAAATTACAAAATAGAAAGAATTTCCAAATAATTTATATATTATTTCTCGAATAAGTGTATATATGCCAGAAGAAGAGACATCTGAAGAGGTATTAAATGAAGAAACACAACCAAATAGCAGAAAAGTTCTATTAGTTGACAACTACAAAACAAATGATACTAAACATGTACAAAAACTACAAGATACTATAAAAGAAGCTGGTTTTGATGTTGAAATAAAAAGACATTCTGATTTAAAACAAGAATTAAAACAAACAGAAGGTGAAGTCGATCTTGCAGCAGGATACCATGCATATGTTTCTAGTGGATCAGGAAAAACATGGCAAAAGTCTGGGAAAAAAGATCGTAAAGGCAAAGAATATCTTGATATGGCTGACCCAGTACATAATAATCTTGCAAAAAGTCAAACCCCTGGTTATCATATATGTGCTGGTGCAGATTACCTTATAACTGCACTAAGACAAGAGCATGGTTCAAATAAAGATCATAAATATCAAATGCAGCATATGGGCAGTTTCAAAAGAGGTAATGATAACGGAAAAGCTTATAACGGAACATACGGCCTAAAACGTTCTGACATACCAGATGAACATATAGATAATGTAGTAAGCGACGTAGAAACATTTAACCATAATAACGAAACATATGTAGCATCATTAAACTATGGGAACAAACGTGCAGTAAAATACCATGCAGAAAGAACAGAACAAGGAAAAAAAGAACTTAAGGGTTGGCTTAACGATAATGCTATGCAAGAGATGGCTGACCCAGGATTAAGAGCCATTAAAGGTGGAAAAAAGGATAAAAGATATGACCTACCTAATGATAATTACCTAGCCAATGCAGCATAAAACTTATAAAAAATCTATTTCTATATAAACAATCCAAAATATATAAAAAATAACATAAGATTTATAAATGAATAAATAAATATCTATAGTTATAAGGGGTGGCTACAATATGCCTGAATATGGTAAATGTAACCTTTGCAAAAAAGGAGAATTAGAATTTTTAGGTAAAAAAGTAGTTGCCGATACAAAGTATAATATGCTTAAATGCAATAAATGCCACCATGAGATGGCTAGAAGAGTTGAATAATATGGCAGGACAAAGATCAATGCAAGACGTGGAAGGAGAAGGAGCTAAAAAGTGTCCAGAATGTGGAAGCGAAGATATCGTTAAAAAAGACAACGAAATCTACTGCAAAAAATGCGGATTTGTAATGGATTAACAAGACAAGAATTTCTTTTTAATAGATGAATTTATATCATTTTAGAATGTTATCAGAAAAGCAGATTGAAATTATAGAAGAATTATTTTTAATAAAAGATATTGTAAAATATATCGTTCCAGAAAAACCTTCTAAAAAGAAAGAAAAATTAAGCAGACTAGAAGAAAAACTAGATAATACCCCAAAAAGAAAAAGAGAAGAAGATAACTTAGATCTCTTTAAAGAAATATTATTTCAACTAGAAAATCAAGAAGATAGAAAAAAGTTCTCAGCTAATATCAAAAAAAACAATAAAAAAACAGAAGATAAGAGAAGAAACAATAATTATTCTTTCATAGTAGACTACCAAGAAACAGAATCTAATGAAACAATAAATGTTGTTGCAAAAGAAGGAGATAACTCTTATTCTTTAGAATTAAAGAGGATTAAACCAACTAAAGAACCAATTCCTTATTCCATAAACATAACATATGACAGCAAAAAAGATCAATTAGAATTAAAATACAAAACAGATTACTCTGAAAAAAGAGAAGAAAAACTTCAAGATTTCACAAATCAAGTTGATAAAACATTACACATAATGCCAGAAAGCCTAATGGGTGGTGTTCTAGGTTTCACATACTTAGGTGAAAACTTCATGGCACGTAGAGCTGACTTAACAGGCTCTAAAGCAAGAATGGTTGATGTACATGAAGCAATACATACTCCAGATGAATACGAGACGAGAATCCTTACAGATTGGATGTTAACAAGAGTTAAGCCTAAGTATTTTAGGTAAATTTAGGCATACGTTTTCAAATTCTAATAATATAATCCTTTTAACTCAAAAATTTAGCATACTAAGTTAAAAGACTATTATGCGAAATGTTTTATTTGCCTTGTTCTGCTCCACAGAACAATTTCTCGATGAAAATTTACCTTCCCATGCAAAGCTCAGGCAAACTATCAATCAATAGGATTAATTGACAAAATCAAAGAACAAGCTTTAATTTTGTTTTCTTCGATTAACTAGTAGTTGGAAATCTAATAAGGAATCGGGGGCTGATGAAATGGCTACATATTACTCAATCCAGACTACCATCTAGTTGGTTGACCACGCTTTACGGCTTCTCTTTCTGCATTTTGATACCTACCCATGTCATTTGAAACAAGCCATACTATAGTAGCTATTCCAAATTCACCTGCTTTTTCAAGAATTTCAGCAATAACTGGTAACTGTCCTAGCTTTTTTCCTGCATCTATCATCCTATGCACAGCCAACTGTAAATCGGGTCTAGAAAAAGCATGCTTTTGTTTTGTTAGAATTGAAATATATCTTTGAATTCTCTGACTTTCTGGTAGCCCCTCAATTTCACCTATTATACTTACCATTTCAGATGTGATGTGGTGTTGTCTAAAGATTCTGTCTGCCTGCATCATGTCTCTCTTCACTGCAGTTAACCACTCCTCTAAATGTTTAACAGATTCCTCTAACCTAGGCAGGAATTTTGCAACTGATTCGGGGTCTGACAATCTTACGAGAACATCCAAATATTTATGAATGTCCATCTCAAAAGAACTACACGCCGCAAATAAATTATGAAAATCGCTCTTAATTTCCCTATCCATTTTCTTTTTTTCTGGATCTGACAAAGCAACAGTTACTAGCAAAATTCTTGAATTTTCAATCGCTTTATCAGCATGTGAAATATAACTTCTTAGCCGATGTTCAATTTTTAAATCCTGAATTAACTCCCCAAATAATTTCTTCGCTTGAGGAGTAGTCAAACCTCCCCTAGCTGATTGAGTTGCCCCCTTAATTTTATTTAAATCATCATCTAATTCCTTAAAATAAGGTTCAGACCTTACTATTTGAATTAATGCTTCTTCAACTTTTATTCGAATCGCTTTTGGTTTCATTTTTGTTCATCCATTTCTTAAATTCAAAAAAAATCCACATCTCTTTTAATTTATTTATATAAAATACTCGGATTTAATAAATTTTTCGAATATTTACTATTCTTTCTCCTCCTATTCCTAACGGAAATATGGTCTACTTCGTAGAGATATATAACAATTTCCAACTACTAGGGTTAAAATCATAATTTTCTTAACCCAAATCATCGTTTAATTAGAATTATATTCAATAATTTTCAAGGGAAAAGATTTAAAAAAGACGTTTCGTTCTCCATTAGTAAAATGGCTGGATATCAAGTTGCATTATACCATGGAAATGATCTTACAGAT
>CAYUUQ010000142.1:0-3942 GCA_964447875.1 uncultured Methanosarcinales archaeon
AGCACCCAAGGTTAGTTCTTCAAGTCTTTGATATCCTTCTAAGAAATCAAGACTTGTGAAAGCATAAGAATTCCATATTTCAAGCGATTTAATTGTTCTTTGTAAATGTGGAGAATAAAGAGCTTGGTGTCTTGGAAGGACTTTCAAATCTGAAAGCATTAGTCTTTCTAGATTACGATAATTAGCTAAAAAAGATAGATCTGGTAAATTATATTTATTTACTAAAACGCAAAGTTCTACTTCTCTTACAGATTCTCTTAAGTATTCTGAATCTAGTGGAGAAAAATCTTCAATATTACGACATTGTGAAAATCTTAGTTTTCTCACTTGCATGTATTGTGCTAAAAAAGAAATATCTTTTATTCCTGTTTGATTAAATTCAATTTCTCTTACTGTTCTCCTTAGATGTTCAGAGCCCATAACAGAAAAATCGGCTTCATAGCATGCCCCAAAAGAAATTCTTTCTAGTCTACAATACTTTCTTAAAAAAGATATATCGCTTAATCTCTCATTACTAGATAAATCCAAGTCCTTTACAGTCCTTGATAGAGAATCAAAACTAAGGTAATCTGATTCTTTTGATCCAGGAGCATGTTTTACATATAGGGCCTCTAATACCCTATATCTAGATAAGAATGATATATCTAGATCATTATCAATGTACAAAGTCAATGCCTTAAGCCTGTTTGCTAATTCTACATTGTCCAAAGGAGAAAGATCTTTTATCACAAGATTTTGAATCTCTATTCCTTCAAGTTTGGTCAATCTTTCTATACCCTCTAAACTGTCAGTATCAGATGGTACTTTTAACACTCTAGTATGTAGAAAATCTTCTCCTTCTTGTGCTATAAGATCATTTATGTTCATTTTAAGAAATAAATTAGGTTTTTAAATCAGTTATAAGGTCGTCAAATCTTTGATATCTTTGTTCTGGATCTGGATTCAATAGTTTTTGAAGAACGTTTGTCATTCTGTCAGCATTTGTTTTTCTTCTAAATAATTCGATTGTTTGTGAATAAAATTCTTGATCTTTTTTTAGATCTAATAATTTATTTTCACTTTGTGTTCTTCCATTACCTGGAGTAAAATGTATATCAGTTTTACCTATAGAACCATATTCTCCATCTAATCCTAAGTTTGCAGCTTGATCTGGAGGTACAAAATAATGATATTCTCCGAACACTGAGTAGAATAATACAACTCCCAAAGAAAACATTTCTGATCTTATATCTTGGTGTCCTGTAGGAGTCTCACCATCTTGTGGCTTATAAAGTTCGGGTGCAAGACCAACTAAACTACCTATATTTGCTTGACCGAGTTTTCTTACCTCCCCTAAGAAAGTAGCAATCCCAAAATCACAAACCATATGCCTATTATCTTTATACCCTATATTATCTGGTTTTATATCAGCATGAATCAATTCATTATCAGCACATTTTTTAAGCGGATGAACTATTTCTAACAAAGCTCGTTTTGCTTGTGTTATAGAATAAGTTTTTCTTTCTACTCTTTCTTCCATTGTCTCGAAGAAAAGCTCTTCTTCAAAATACAACATTCCATCTGGTGCTGTATGAGAATGACATAGACATAAATTATCATGTTTTATGTTTAAGGATTCTGGTAAATCGTCTGGTTTATCCTCTATCTCTGTTCCTGATCTTCTTGCAAGTTCTTCTCCTCTCTTTCCATCTTCTGGAATCTTTATAGCTCTGAAATCACCCTTCCTAGGATATTGTCTTCCACTTTTCTTTATTCCGACATATACTCTCATAAATCCTCCTTCACCACGATAAGAAAGAAGACCATGTTCGTTTCCTAAATCCCATCTTGCACAGTCAACTGCTTCATCTATTGTCTCAGCATGAACTTTTACATCATTTTCTTCCCAATAATTACCTGCTGTTCCTGCTTTGAACCTATTTCCAAATTCAATAGTCCATTTAAGTCTTTCAAAGAAAGAAGATGCATTATGATATATATCCACATTATATTTTATTAAAGAGCTTACTAGTTGATCTCTATTTCTATAAGAAATATCTATTGAATCATCTTCTAAAAATCTTTCCAATTCATCTCTTACTGCATAGATATTTTTCTCGAACTTTTCAAAATCTCCAAGAAATCTATAACCTTTAGAGGCTAAAACAACATTAAATATTTCTTCACCCATATTCATTAATAAATCAGGTAGATTTTTTGCAAATTTGGTCATTACTCCTTGATTTAAATCGTATTGTACCTTTATAGATTCAAGGAAAGGTATAAGTTCGTTCTTTTTTGAAATAATAGTACAGCCCCCATCCATTAGATAAGAGATATGATCAGTGATAATTAATCTTGATTGGGCATCTAGACTTCCCATTATGGCCAAATAATGATCTCTTTGAGATTTACTTAAATTAGTTTCATTTTCAGTTACTATTATAGAGACTGGTTTTGTTGGACAATCCCTGATAAACATATGGCAGGCCGTTAGAAAATAATGCAATCTTCCTCCTTCTGGTGCAAGATCTAGATTTGAAACTACTGTATTAACAAAAGTAGATTCTGAGCCTGATACTCTTCCTTCTAAGTTTCCTTCGTCATATGACTTAAATTCAGGATTTCCGTAGTGTCCATAAGCATGAATAAAATCAACGGTCTCTGGTGTTCTGTGGATTAATTCTATAGCGGATCTTGCAGCAAGATGTCCTGGGAAGAATGCCTGAAGCTCTTCTAATACAATATCTGGAGACCAAGTATCTGTGTAGTTTAGAGTAAATATCTACTAGTTCAAGAGCAGAGGATAATAAAGTAGTAAGTTCTCTGGGATCTGAAGTACTTGCTATTTTTCTTAAAAATGGAGAATCTGTACTGAATGTTGGTTTAGTTGAAGATGAAAAAAATAAACTTGCAATAGTTTCTGTAGTTTTCTTTCTAGCTGAGTCATAATCTTTTTCAGCAATATCTTCCTTTATTTCAGCTAGTGTTTCAACCATTATTAGGAAGACCCTCTCTCAGGATTTTTTCTACTGCTTGATATTTTGCACTGTAACTTACCCTAGTTAAGACATCATCAAATTGATCTGATACAGATAATGGTCTGCCATCATCTCTTTTAAAATATCTATCTGGAACACGTTGCAAAACAACATGATCAATACTTGCAAGCTCTATGTCTTCAGGTGTAAAATCTGATCCCATACCGACAGGATCTATATCCTCTAAAGAATCCATAGAAAGACATGGCATTGTTGCTGGTCTTCCGTCAAATAATGCCTCAATAGCAGCGGCTGCAAATAATTTGGCAATCTTCATATCTAATACAGTTGCGTAAGAGAATCTACAATCAAAAGTTATATCTGCCTTATCTACTTTAGAATCTGGATAATTTGCCTCATTTAATTTATCTCCAATTATTCCCCTAAATAAATCTCCTTTGTTTTTTTTCCTTGTACCGGTGTATCTTTTTTCTCTTGCATCATATGTTTGTATTAAAAGATTTCTTTCTTCTTCATCAATGGGTGTTGCCTCCGATACGGTAACAAGTACCACATCATTGTCTGTATGTTCCTGCATTGTTATTTTTCCTAATAACTCATGCATATCTTCTACAGTTCTATCTATAAACATTTCAGGCAATGCTATTGGATAAGCACCGCCCATCTGAGCAGCAGCTGTTGGCCAGCCACAATAATCTCCTAAAAATTGAGCAACCATAATCCTACCTGCATTATTACAACCTTTTAGAATTCTTGCTACACTATGTCTTGCTACTGTTGCAGCTGTTGCAAAACCAGCACTTATTATTGGACTTTCTTCTCCTGTATAAGAAGGGTCATGGACTCCGACATCACAATTCATAGTTTTAGGAATTACTACATACCTTCTTTTATATTTATCAGGTAAATAGTTCATCATTTCTCTTATAGCTGTTATTCCACTAAGTCCACCAATAACTAC
>CAYUUQ010000143.1:0-3896 GCA_964447875.1 uncultured Methanosarcinales archaeon
CTAAAAGGAAACGGAAAACTTATGTGGAAGTCAGAATGGGCGATGGGATGGAAGAATTGGGGAATTGTTGCAGAAGGTGCTGGAAAAGAATATATGGTTCCAAATTCTGCTTTTTGGATAAATGCAGAAATTGTTGAAAAAATTCTAAAATATCCTATGCCTGAACCAATATTCTATGAACATATAATGATTGATAACCAAAAGATGTCAGCTTCTTTAGGTAATGTTGTATATCCTTATGAATGGTTAGAAGTTGCTCCAGCAGAATTACTAAGATTTTTCTACAATAAAAGATTAATGATGACTAGAAGTTTTTCTTGGAAAGATCTTCCTAAACATTATGATGATTTTGACTTACATGCGAGAGTTTATCATGGAAAAGAAAAAATAGAAAATGAGAAAGAACTTGCTCACATGAAAAGATTATATGAAATATCAGTTCCGAAAAAAGATAAACCAATTCCAGTTGCATTTTCACATGCTTCAGTTGTTTCACAATTATTTGACAACGAAAAAGATCTTATTAATAGCTTAAAAAAGACAGGCCAATATGAAAGGTCAGCTCATAACCAAATAATAGACAGAATAGCTAAAGCTAAAATATGGATAGACAAATACGGTTCTGAAAACGATAAATTTACTGTACAAAAAGAAATTCCAGAAGGAATTGAACTATCTGATAAACAAAAACAAGCTTTAAGAAAAATAGTGGAAATATTAAAAGAAAAAGATTACAGTGAAGATGAACTATTTAATGAATTTTATAATCAGATTGTAAAAGGAATGGACATTAAACCAAAAGAATTCTTCCAGGCAGGTTATAAAGTCCTTCTTAATAAAGAACGTGGCCCAAAACTAGCAGGGTTTATCCTAGCAATAGGTAAAGATAAAGTTATTGAGTTGTTTGAGAAAGTCTAATTGTTACCTTTATAACACAATATATTTAAATAGTGAAATAACCCAATTCTAAGTTTACTGAGGTGAATGAATAAAATGATAGTTATGAAATTCGGAGGATCATCTGTAAAAAATGCAGAACGTATCCTAAATGTATGTAATATAGTTAAATCAAGATTAGAAAAAAAACCAATAGTTGTAGTTTCAGCTTTAGGTGGAATAACAGACAAGTTAATCGAAGCATCAAACTTAGCATTCCAAGGAAAAGATTATTCTAAATTATTAAAAAAAATAAAAGAAAGACATCATTCAACATTAAAAGATCTAAAAGCAGATGTAAAATTAGTTGATCATCTATTAGAAGAATTTGAATCTTTATTATCAAGAATAAAAGAAAATAAAGAAATAACAACAGAGACTATGGACAATATTCAATCATTTGGTGAGAGAATGTCATCTAGAATTGTTGCAACTGCACTAGATAGCATTGGAATTGTTGCAGAAGCTCATGATGCTTTTGAAGTTGGAATGATAACTAATGATGACCATGGTAACGCTGAACCTCTAGAAGAAACTGAAGAAGAGATGCGTTCTCACCTAATAGATAAAAGAGCAGTTCCTGTGATAACTGGATTTATTGGAAAGAATAAAGCAGGAACCATAACTACATTAGGAAGAGGCGGTTCAGATTACTCAGCAGCAATATTTGGTGCAGCAATACATGCAAAAGAAATACAAATCTGGACTGATGTTAATGGTGTTATGACAACTGACCCAAGGATAGTCCCAGAAGCAAAAACTATTCCTGAAATAAGCTTTGATGAAGCGTCAGAAATGGCAATCTTTGGAGCAAAAGTATTACATCCAAAGACAATCTTACCTGCAATAAAAAAAGACATTCCTGTAAGAGTCTTAAATACTTATGAACCAGATAATGTTGGAACTGTTATTGTGAATAAAGCAACAAAAACAGATGGAGCAGTTAAAGCTATAGCATTAAAAAAAGAAAATGTTCTTATGACTATAAGATCATTAAGAATGTTGAATGCACATGGTTTTTTAGCTAAATTATTCGAAGTTTTTGCTCACTACAATAAAAGTGTAGATATGGTTTCAACATCTGAAGTATCTGTCTCATTAACAGTAGATGATGACAAAGACCTTGATAAAATAGAAGCTGACCTAAAGAAATTTGCTGGTGTAAAAATTGAAAAAGGAAAATCAATAATAACATTAGTTGGTGAAGGTATGAAACATACTGCGGGACTTGCAGGTAAAGTGTTTACAACCTTAGGAGATGCAAAAATAAATGTAGAGATGATCTCACAAGGCGCTTCAGAAATAAACATAAGCTTCATGGTTGACAAAAAAGATAGGGAAGATACCATAAAAAAACTTCATAAAATTTTCTTTTAACCAATAAGTTTATTAACTTTTAATTTCTTTTTTATTATATGCCAAAATTACATCATGAAAAAAATCTCTTCAAAAGAAAAGTATTGTTCCTATTAGTATTTATCATGAATGAGATAATGATCTATTTTATAGGGAATAAATTATTCTTTAATATTAAAATATCAGACATGGGTAGTATAATAAGGATAGTGATAATTATCTTAGTAGTCTTTTCAATATTGTATTACTTAAAAGAAAAAGCAATAAAGGTTGAAGTTAGCTAAGATCCTCAATTCTAATAACAATAGCATCTTCTTTAACAATATCAAGTTTCTTTATATCATCTAATGCCTTGTTAAGATTTTCTTCAACAGCTTTGTGTGTTGTCATAATTATAGGAACAACATCCTTATTTATTTCTTTTTGTTGGACTGCTGCTATACTTATATCATTATCTCCAAGAACAGTTGATATTCTCGCGAGTACTCCTGGTTTATCAACAACTTGTAGTCTTAAATAATATCTTGAACTTATCTTATCAGAGTCTTTAACTGACTTATCTTCAAAGAAAAATATATCATTCTTACCTTTAGCTATATCTATTACATCGCCGATTACCACTGTAGCAGTTGGTAATTGTCCTGCTCCTCTTCCATATAACATTGACTTTTGAGTATTGTCTGCAACAACATAAACTGCGTTAAGTTCATTACTTACTGTTGCAAGCTCATGGTTCTTAGGAATCATTGTAGGATGAACTCTTAATTCGATCTTATCTTTATCCTTCTTTCCTATAGCTAATAGTTTTATCTTGTAACCCAATTCATCAGCATATTGCATATCATTCTTACTGATCTTAGTTATTCCTTGAGTTAGGATATCATCACTAAGTAAAGTGTTAAATGCTAGTTCTGAAAGGATTGTTATCTTTTGTGCTGCATCTTTTCCATCTACATCAAATGTAGGATCAGCCTCTGCAAAACCAAGTTCCTGAGCTTTTTTCAAAGCATCTTTATACTCTTGACCAGATTCCATCTTTGTTAAGATATAATTAGTTGTACCATTAAGTATACCATATATTTCAGTTATATTATCTGCTGCATAACTTTCTTTTATTGTCTTTATAATAGGTATACATCCACCAACAGCAGCCTCAAAAGCTATTTGTACATTATTTGCTTTAGCTGCTTCAAATAATTCATTACCATATTTAGCAACAACTGCCTTATTTGCAGTAACAACATGTTTTTTTGCTTCTAAAGCTTTCAAAATAAAATCTTTAGCAGGTGAATATCCACCAATAAGTTCTATTATAATATCAATATCATCAACTAATAGGTCGTCAAAATTCTTTGTATAAATAGAACTATCTAACTTAAGTTCATCATTTACTTTTAGATCACATATTTTCTTTAGGTTTAGTTTTATACCTGATCTCTTCTCTATTAGTTTCTGGTTCTTTTGTAGTATTTTAACTACTCCACCGCCGATAGTTCCTGATCCTATTAATCCTATGTTGAATTCTTTCATTTTATGAAAATAGTTACTAATTTATTTATAAACTTTAGTATTTTATTAGAAATATAGTTAAAATTCTAAACCAT
>CAYUUQ010000144.1:0-3845 GCA_964447875.1 uncultured Methanosarcinales archaeon
TTCTACTATCAGTATATAACTTTCTTATCTTCTTTAATTTATCTTTATCTTTAACAACTAAAAATCTCCATGGTTGGGAATTCATTCCTGATGGAGCAAGTCTTGCAGCATCAATTAATTTCTCAATTACCTCATTACTAACTTCCTTATCTTCATACTTCCTAACTGCTCTCCTTTTCTTTATAACCTCATCAAATTCCATTTATTCCACCTTTATTCCAATATCAACTATCTTAGTCTTATCCTTTAAACTTTCCATTCCTTCCTTAATGTCATGAAACGTTACAACTAAATCAGCATCAACTTTCATTCCAGATGGAATATCAACTGCTATTTTATAACCTTTAGAATCATTGATCATATCAATAACTGAGGCAATTGGTTCTCTAATCTCTCCTGAAAAACCAGTGCCGAGTAATGCATCTATAATAATATCATATTCATCAAAATCAATTTGTTCATAATCTTCCATCAACTGTATCATAACATCATTTTTAATTCTTTCAAAGTTTATTTTTCCTTCTTCTTTAAGTTTTTCTTCATCTCCTAAAAATAAGATATCTACTTCAGCTTTTCCACTTAAATATCTTGCAACAACAAAAGAGTCTCCACCATTATTCCCATGATAAGCAACAATTAATATCCTTTTATCCTTCAAGTCAGAAAATTGTTCTTTTATAACATCATATATACATCTACCAGCATTCTCCATTAATTGTAATTTAGAAACTCCTAGCTCCTCAGATTTATCTTCCAGAGCTTTCATATCACTAACTGATATCATATATTCCCTTATTTTTAATTTTATTTATAAAAACTTTACTGTCTATACCTTGAAAATAATCTTGACCAATTAATTGACTCAGTCATAAATCCCCAATCACTAATCTCTGATTCTACAACTGCATCCCTAACAGGCTTAATAACTCTTTTTAAAGTACGGTTCCTTCCTTTGCTAGTTATACTTATTGGAACAAGACATTCTTTTGACACTTTATCTATAACTTTAGCATCATGCAGTTTTTCTAATATCTTATGAAGGTTACTCTTATCTGAACACACCCCTTTATCCACCATCTCACCCATAGTATAATATGTTTCACTATTTGCATCTAAGAAAGCATACACAACTCTTTCTCTTTTTCTAAGTTTTGTTAAGTCAATTTCTTTTCTAAATCTATATCCAAATTTTCCATCCTTAGCCAACATTTGACCCATCTTTACATCTTCAGAAACAACCAACCTATCACATAATTTAATAACGCTTCCTCTATTGATACCTAAAGTATCAGATAATTCCATCACAGTCAGAGTTCCATCTTCTTCATTTCCAAGAAGCCTTATTATCTCTGCTCTATTATATGGTGCATTACATGGTCCCCTATTATAACCAAATGTATGTCTTAATCCAACCCTAGAAGCATCTGCTCTTTGTAGAAGATAATGAAGAGGATAAACTATCTTATCATAATCTCTACCAGAATACCACGCCTGAACCTCTCTACTACCTCCAACATTAACACTAGTAGAACAAACAAGTTCCATATCATCAGAATTAAATGAATTACACATCAATCCTGCTGTTTTATTTTTAAATTTTGGATAAGCAAAAGGAAATTCTTCTTTTATTCTTGATCTTAAATCTGAATTTCTTTGTGGTTCACTATTTAATAAATCATATACTAAAGCTCTTCTTTCATCTGCTAGACTCCAAACAGCCCTATATACACTCTCTCTATTAAACCCCATATCATAGAAAAACGCTTTCTAGTTTTTAAATATTAACTTATTTTATTCTAAAAAAGGCTTCAATTTATCCTTAGCATCTTCATAAGTTTCAAACCTATTAAGTGTTTTTTCCAAGTCTCCTTTGCTGATCATTGCTTGTTTAACCAAGAAATCAGTAAAATCTATCTTAGAAGAATTCTCTATTCTTTTCAACAATTTTTCATAAGGATAATTTAAAGCAGGTCTTATCAATCTGTTCCTCATAATCCATATGATCTTAGAATTTATCCACTCAGTTATTATGTCTGATTGTACAACTGCAAGAAACGCATCTCCAAATGAATCATACAATTGTTGAACAAATGTTCTCTGATCCTGATCATTAAGTTCTGGTAAAATATTTGTAATAGATGGACAACTCCCAAACATATTACTTTTAGTTATATCTCCTTCTATTTTCAAAAAAGGTCCATGTTGGAAAGGAAATAAATGACATATAAACCCACGATCTTTATACGCAGCACATTTATTATCTTTAAGAAAAGTACATGCATCAGAATTTATAGAATATGTAACAACTATCGATTGATCATCATTAAGATCATACATAACTCTTGAAGGCTCTATTCTGTGATCTATTCCTTGTTCTGCGGCAGCTTTGATAAATCTCTTAGATTCCCAATCCCATAATGGAAAACTTATTTCTTCAATTGGTTTAACAGCAACTAATGGTAATTTACCATAAGCATATTCTCTAAGAAATTCCTTATCAGCAGGACTAATGAGTCCCCTAATATGGCTACAACATTGTCCACATTGGCTGCAAATAAACTTAGACGGCATAAAAATCTCTGAATTCTAATTAATTATAAAGTTTTCTATTGTTAAGAAGTTATTTCTTTTATTCTTATTCCAGGAACTTCTTTATAGTGCTTTACATTTCGTGTTACTAGATGAAATCCATATGTTAGTGCAAATGATGCTATCAACATATCAAACTCACCTGTAAACCTGCCTTTCTTCTTCAATCTTGACTTTATTATCCCAAAATTATGAGCAATAGAGAAATTCATATCTATTATGGGGATATTTCTTAAAAAATACTCTAAAGTTTTCATATGTCTTTCTTTATTTTTTGAATTATATATCCCATAAAACAATTCAGATAATGTAATTATAGAGATATGGAAGTCATCTAATCTAGATATAAAATCAACAGCTTTCTTCTCACCTTTCATAAAATCTATACAGATATCAGTATCCAATAAGTACATTTTAATCAAAACTTAGGCTCCATCTGGTTCCTTTACCTCTGCTATCATATATATCTTTTATTAACTTCTTCCCATTGATATCAGACCAACCGCCAGCAGAGGATAAGAATCTCTTCTTTTTCTCTCTTATCTCAAGTGCTTTTTTTGCTGCATAACTTACTGCTGTTGATAAGTTTACCCTGAATATATCACTGATATCTTTGTCTTTCTCTAATTCAGTTTTTAATTTTTTCAAATCATTATAGGCTTTCTCACTTACTTTTATTGTTTTTAACATATTACCACCTTATTACTACTTTTATTACACCTAAGGCGGAATTAGTATATAAAAGTTTTGATTATATAAAAAATTAGGGGGGGTGAGTTATGAACTTAGAATTCTGGAGAATCAGTCTAATAAGTATATATTCAACAATTAAATAAGATCACTTTTTAATAGCACATCCACCACTTGGTAGAACCGCAATAATCTCATCCAATGTTCCACCTATTTTCTTTTGTATAAACTTAGCAACAGAACTAGCTTTTTCTTTTCCTTGCTCTATAACAACATATTTTTCACAATTAGACTTTATAGATTCTAATGGAGCGCCCATTACAGCTCCAAATTTGGTAGTACCAACAGCAATATTTATCTTATTGTCAATATAATTAGTTTTTCCTTTGATAACAAATGCTCCTTTAGTTAAATACTCTCCAGATTTAGCTTCTTTTGTTACCTGATCAGGCTTTACATAAAATACAGGACTAGTAGCTAATCCTAACTTCCATGTTCTTGAATAACTAACAGTTGCATCACCAACTTCCTGTAATGTGTCTTTACTTTTTTTTGAATCATGCTTT
>CAYUUQ010000145.1:0-3836 GCA_964447875.1 uncultured Methanosarcinales archaeon
GGTACCGGTTTGGTCAGCCCAGGATTTTCAGTTACTGGTACTTCAAAATTATAAGTATAACCAACTCCTCCAGAAAACAGGTTCGCATGAGCAGAAATTAATGGCTGTGGTCCTTGTGATGAGTAGTCTCTGTATCCTTGCCCGCTTCCAGTGTTTCCTCCAGAAAGTGTTGATACTGATGACTCCGTCGCAATAGGTTCTTGCTTGGTAAATTGAAGATTTGGAACTCCGATTGATGGAGAAAAAGAATTGATATCGTTTTTGAGATTGTTCAATACTGTTTCGTAATCTATGTTAGATTCTCTTTTGTCTGCGTAACCGATTGGTGTAATAAGTAGCAAAATGATGGTTAATGTTGTTAATATGTTTGATGTTTTCATTTTACATATCTTTTACTGATCAATTTACCACTTCTTGGGTTGATTTTACAAAAATAATCTACAGAGTTTGCATATATGTAATAATTTGTAAAAATTGTATCTGTTTGTTTTTTAAGAACAATTGTACAAAATCCTTTATTACGCTTTTTAACTTCAACAACTTTTTCATTGACGATGCTTGTATATGGGTGCGCCATTGGCCAGGTCGCTTTCCACTTAATTTTGCCTCCGTATGATATTAAATAAAGATTAAAGAAATATTTACTTCCAGGTATATCATCTAAAAGTATCAGTATACCTTTTTTAGGAAGTTCTCGCGCTTTTTTTATTGTACCATTAAATTTTATTCTTTTTATTTCCTTATTTTGTTTATCATCTAAATATATAAGATAATTATCCTCAAAGGTTATAGTGTGTTTTTTATGTTTAATGAAAAATTCTGATGAATCGTGGTAGAAATCTTTTTTTACCACTCCCCACCTTGCAACATCTTCTATAAATAAATTTATTGTATGCAATAATTCTTGAATATCACTAACTTCTTCTTCAAAATATGGGTAATTATTAATCCATTTTTCAACAAAAATTAATTTTTTATTTTTATTTGTAAAAAAACGAACCCTCCAAAAACCTTTAATATTTTTTTCAGGTAACCAATCCACCTCAATATAGAATTTGTTATTTGTACTTCTTAATTTAATCATTCCTTTTTTGAATTTATATTTATTCTTTTGATTAATTGTATGTAAATATGATTCTTCTGATAAAATCCAGTTTTTGTTTTGTTTTATTCTATTTATTAATGATTTCTTGCTTTGCATATTTCTACCTCAGCTTAATACCTTCTGGAAAGTGTAATTTAGATAAATCATCAAGCACTTCAATTTGTGGCACTCCCTTAACATTATAGCCTATATTTACTTTTGTTCCCTTGGGTAAAAGAACACTCGTTTTGTGCGTATATGGGTTTGTTCCTGGTGAATTAACAACCTTGGCTAATTGCCTAGACGCTGTATGCCCACTATTTGTATCAAATGGAGTTAACCAACCCCCCTCCAACTTACTTCCTCCTCCATAATACCTGTTATAAAAACCTTTTTCTGTAGTTACCACACCTTTAATTTTAAGACTCCAGTCTGGAAGTCTTTGTGGGTTTAAACTTGCTGGTTTAGTAAAACTTGATTTTACCGCAGAAACTCCTTGGGATATTGCACCGGACGCAACACCTCCGACTCCTCCCCAGACTGCGCCATCAACCGCAGCATCAAATACGTTTTCTGTTAGAGGATTGCCGTTTGCTGCATTGAATGTGGCTTGAGTTGCAACTCCACCCATCATAACTGATGCAGCACCAGTTGCTCCAGAACCTATAATTGCAGCGGCACCAGTTGTTCCTGTAAATAACGGACTGACTACTCCGGCAGTGATTCCTGAAACGAAACCCCCAACTGCGCCGTATCCTGCACTTTTTCCTGCACTTCCCCAGTCCATTGTACCATCAAACATTGATGCATCGTTACTTACTATTTGAGAAATCATATTTGTTGCGGCGGCAACTACTGCCCCAGCAATTGTCCATGCTGCAACACCTGCAAAGAATAAACATGCACCTCCACAAATAAAGTTCCCAGAAGGGTCTGTATATTTTAGTGGATTGTTACGAACGTATGCGTATCTATTGAGCGATTGTGGATCGTATATGTTTTGAATGTATGGGTCGGGTTGTGTAAAACGCCGAAGAGAAGTAGAATAGTATCTTGCATCATAATACATTAGATTGCTTTCGTTGTCGTTTTCTTGACCTGTGAATGTGAAACGATAATCTAAATCATTTCCTCCAAATGGCAGATAGTCAGACCTGGCAATTTCATTTCCCGCTTGATCTGTTACAAGATTTGTGCTACCAAGAATGTCTGGATGATAGTAATAGGTGTTTCCGTTTGAATCTTTTCTTCCAACAATTTTGCCGTTTAGATAATAGTAGATCGTTTCTTCATTGTCAGAAACTATGTAATTTTTATTTATGTAATGAGTTGTTGAGTCCCCAACTTCTTTTTTGATACGTTGGCCTTGTTCGTCGTAATAGTATTTTGTAAGTGTTACACCGGTCTCATTGTTGTTTTTTATTTCTGTTAATTGATTTTGAGAATTGTATATGTAGTAGAATTGGTCGTCCTGGATAAGGTTACCGTTTGCATCATATATTAGTCCATATACTTCACCTTGACAAAGTCCACAATCTTCTTCGCAATTATAACAGTCTTCGCTGCCTTGACAAAGACCGTCCCCGCATTGTGGATGGCAGTCTTCTGGACAGTTTGCGGTTGTTTCATTTCCGTCGCATGCACCGTTTCCACACCATAGTTCGTTTGTGCAAGATGCGTCACATGTTGCAGCAGAAAGGCATGTGTCTCTTGTGTAAAAATTGGAGTCGTCACAGTCTGAATTGATGTCACATACTATGGCATGATCATTTATGCACGATCCTGCGGCGTTACAGTTTCCACAAGTTCCACAATCAGTTGTAGTTGGTTGGTCCGTGTAGGAATTACAGTGCGATGCTGAATTTGCACATGTGCCTTTTGAGATACATCTTCGAACATCATTGTAATCTCTACATTCAGTATCTAAATAATCGCAATCATATGTTGAGCAATCGTTTGGGTCGTCATCAAAAACTGGTACGCTTCCTCCTTTACATATTGCACATGTTCCAACATCGATGCCGTTGCAAGCCTGATCGTAATCTATAAGGTTGTCAGAGTCTGGACATGAGGCAGAAGTCCCTGTGCATCGATCTTCGTATGCGACACCTTCACAACTACTCATTGAGGCTGTTGTGCAACTTGCTCTTTCTATACTTCCACAAGGTGTTCCTGGAGATTTGTATGCTGTACCTGCGCTATTGCAACATGGATCTGATGGATTACAGATTCTTGGTGTGCCTGTGTAACATGCTTTGAAGTAATGGTATACTCCTTGGCTGTTATAATGATACGCATGCCCTGCTTGATCATCATCAGAATCTTCTTCGCCTACATACATGAAATATGCTGATGTTCCATCGAATGCTTCTTTTATTGATGGAAGATGTGTAAAATGATCTGTTTCTGGTGAGGATGTTCTGCTGCTTCCATGCTTGTCAGAAATACCAATATATGCATGCTCATCAGGCCTATTGCTCCAAGATAGTGTATTTGTATCAAATGGTTGTGTTGTATAAAGTTCAATCCAGCCATCGTCTCCATTACCATTAACAACCATAAAAAAATCTGCACTTGTCCATGTAACGGAGTCTACGAGAAATCCAAATTCATATTTAACATAACCGATTTCCCAGTCTTTATTATTTTCTACTCCAACGGGGCTTCTTGCGTAATTACAATCTCCATCTCCATTCGCTCTAACATAACATCCATTGAAATTTTCATTTCTATTAGATACAGATGAATCATG
>CAYUUQ010000146.1:0-3820 GCA_964447875.1 uncultured Methanosarcinales archaeon
AGAATTTTTGCCACATTCCGCTACTAAAACAGTTTCCATCTATACATAGATTAGTTTGACATTCAAAGTTGTTATCGCAAATTGTATCTTCTTCCAACTGGGGAACCCAATTTTTTTCAGGAGAGCAATATAGATTATCTTTTCTTAATCCAATCAGTTGGCAAGTATCTTCTGATTTACCGCTTATGGGCGTTGAAGGAATTGTTGTTTGAACTTCAATACCTTCTATATTCGCAAGTAAACTATTCTCCATAAATAAAGTCATATCTTGATTTGCACTATAAGATAAGAGCCTATTTAATTCGGATGTGCAAGAAGTATCTTGTAAATCAATCTCGCAAGTATAAATTAGATAACTTTCTCCTGAAAGATGAAATAACCTATTGAAAAATTCTTGATTCAAAAATCCATCTTGTTCTAGATGTTTAAAGATGCATCTTCCAAAAGTATGAGGTGTGTGTTGATTTGCTAATTGGGTGCATCCAGGTTCCATTGGATCTTCATACATATTTTCAAATGCAAGAACATCCTCCCACCTACGATAACCATTATGTATTGCCACTGCATCTGCCATGCCCTCCATAAAAAAACCTGTATTATCTGCGATTGCATACTGATTTGTTTCAGGTTCGCTTTGCAATAAATGAGTGTATTCATGTGCAAATGTAGAAGTGATGGTGTTTATATTGTGCTGATCTCTCCTAATTTCATAACCTTTTTCTCCGCCATAATTTATAGAAATTATCCCATCACCCATAAAGAAATTTCCTTCTCCTCCAAATAGTCCTGCAAATAGTGTTGGCATAATCAAAACATAATATTCAGGAACGGGATTTATTCCTGCCAATTGTGAATTATCGTATGCTATTTGATCTAATGTTTGGCTAATTTGATTAATGTCAAAAGTATCATCACCTTCCTGAACAAAAAAATAAACGCTCCCATAAGTATTTTCTTTCTTTACAATTTTATAATTGATATTAGTTTCTTGATTTGGCGTTAAGATATCATGCCTATTTTGAAAATAATTTCCTCCTTCATTAATCAAAAATTCTATTGAATTTGTGCCATCAGCAGATATCCAACCAGATTCGATAAGAACATTTTGAGGATTGTTTACAATCTCCTTATCAACATTTGGGAATGGAAGAATAAACCCTCTTACTTTTTGACCATGAAAATATAGGTTATAAATGGCAGATTTGTCCCCATTATCTAAAGAGATTGTGGGTTGTGGTAAATTGTCACAGTTAGAACAAGGATTCATCCTGTTATATAACCTAGAATCTAATTTGTCCTTTACTACTTGCTCCATATAAATTCCTGAGACTTCATCATAGACTAATCCTGTTTGGTTGCCAGAAGATCCGGCTATTTCAAAACTTGAGTATAGATAATTATTCTCTGGATTTGTATCTTGATAATTTTTTAATCCATTAATATCATCTAAATAATAATTGATGACATATTTTCCAGGATTTAAGTGAGAATTTAATCTCTCGAGATTTTGTGTCTGAGTATAAAGAGTGGTTTCTCCTGAATTAAGAGTGCAATCTCTTAAACTTGGGTTACAAAATTCTTTTCTTAAATCAATAAAACTTCCATAACAACCTAAATTTGATTCTCCATCTTCTGAACTAATGCAAAAACTAAGAGAAATAACATCATCTTCAAGTGCAATCGGGCCTCTATTTAATATATCTGCTTCGACAGATTCGATCCGTTTTTCTCCATCGACATCCATTAAATTAACCTGACCACTTGATATTTCTAAATCAAGCTCTGGAAGCCCGCCTTCAATGATTTCAAAAGTTAGGGATTCTTCAGCATATTCTGTTTCTCCTTCAAAACCAAGATGAAAAGTTACCTCATTTTGACCTAAGTTGAGAAACTCTCTATCTGTTGCAGATGATCCCCAATAATATTCTACCATTTGCCCTGCTTTAAGCCCTTGATCAACTGGGCTTCCACTAAGCTCACAATTATCATGACAAGAAGAATGTTTTATACCATTGGCATAAAAATCTACAAAGTAAGGGGAGTTCCAGTCTGTATCTCCTAAATTTCCAAAGGTTACTTTAATAACTATGGAATCTTTATCATTAATAATGCCATCAACTGGTTCTTCTATATTCATGCTTTGTATGTCTATGTCAACTTTAGCTGAAACAAAAGCTAAACTAGTTAGAAATATAAAAATAAATAGGAAAAGTGCTCTTTTTTTCATCTTATTACAGATAAGAAAATACATCTTTAAAAATCTGTCGCTTTAAAATCGTTTTTCTGGGGTGGGATAAAAAATATTATAAATTTCTTGATGAAGTCAAGACTATCTGTTGCGAAGCAACCTAAGGCGACCCCTTTTTATTTTTTAGAAATTGCCCTTTCAAATTAAAGAGAGAATTCCCGTTTTCTAGTCGTGAAAATTAAATTTAATTGCGTATAACATCGCGATTTAAAGAAGTTTTACCCGACCTCGTGAGCAAAATTTCTCCTCGATTTTCCCATATGGCTGAAAATCAGAGCTGAGAAATTTTGCGAACAGAGTTGGAGGGTAAAATTTGGGGGAATTGGGGAAAACGCTTGGCGTTTTAGCGTAAGCGACCCAATTTCCCTTTAAATCGCTGTTATGCTCTCAGACCCTACATAGTGGGGTCTGATTTCGTCCGAAAAGTTTGCACGAAGGCGACTTATATAATTCTGCAAAGCAGACTAAAATTTAAGAAAAATTGGGCTTACTAAAAACATTATTAACTTTAAAGTAGTTATTAGAGAAAGATTTATAAGGTTTGGTTTATTATCTTATTACAATATGCCAAAATTCAGAATATTTTTCAGCGATCATCTGCTTGGAGAACCAGGTGGAGGAGATTGGGAGAGTACATTATCTCAAGACCAGCTACCTCCAGATGTTGCTTTTCAGGGCAGTTTAGAAGAAGCTAGAAAGGAAGCTACAAGAATCAATGTTCAAGATTATTATGGAGATTGGAGAACTTGGGTTGAGAGAGATGGTTTGAGAGTTGTTCTTTTATCGGGTCCTTCTTGTGTTGGAAAAGGGCCTTTGGTTGCGAGTATAGATAACTTTTTTCCAGATATTGCTTATAGTACTGTCCCTGTTATCAAAGCTAAAGAATCTAGACCAAAGGGACCAAGACTTGATGAAGTAACTCTATGGGATAATCCAAGATATTTTAGACCTGCTGATGAAATTACAAAATTGGCTAGGCAGTATCAATATGCTCCAAGATATATAGTTGGTGATTGTAGGGGGATTCCACAAGCTATTGATTTAGATGAAATTTTGGGGGCAGAGCATGATTTAGTCTTGGTAGAGGCTTATCATACATTAGGTTCTCAACTTCGTGGTTTGACAAATGCTCTTTATGGCTCAGATAAAATAAGTGCTTTTGTATCTCCTATTTCTGAAAAAGAAATTGAAGAATGGAGATCGCAAGGCGTAGATTTAGGACCTAAACTTCAAGAGATTATGTTTGATAAATTAAAGGTACGAACAAAATATCAGGGAGAGAATCCAGATGACCCAAAAATTTCTGAAAGCAACGGGAAAAGAGCAGCGGATGCTTATTCTGAACTTCAAAGAGCACATACATATACTCATATATTGCTAAATCATGATGGCGAAGGACATTCTAATTGGAATAGAACACCCGAAGGTAGATTTACCGCTAGACCAATTGGAGATGCTTTGAAAGTTATGGAAGCTTTTGCTGAAGTTTTGAGAACAGGAAATACACAATACGCTGAACATTGGAAACCAAATACAATATAATTTAAGCCCAATTTTTCTCTTTATGTCACC
>CAYUUQ010000147.1:0-3819 GCA_964447875.1 uncultured Methanosarcinales archaeon
ACTTCTAACTTATTCTTTATAACAAAAAAAGGACTTCCAGCAAGATCAGTATGAAAAACCAAATCTCCAGTTTCAGTATGTTTCTTAATAATAATCTCATTAGTTGTAGCATCTCTACCACCAATAACTAAAAATCCAGTTGAAGTGATAAACCATCTAAACTTCTCAAACCATTCTTTTTCTCTTTTGACTTTTTCTTTTTCGATCTTAAGAACTTCTTTACTATGATCTTTTTTTAATTTCTCCAGCTTTTTTAAAC
Source organism: uncultured Methanosarcinales archaeon (assembly GCA_964447875.1). Taxonomy (GTDB): domain Archaea; phylum Nanobdellota; class Nanobdellia; order Woesearchaeales; family DATDXC01; genus CAYUUQ01. The sequence continues at coordinate 260 of CAYUUQ010000147.1, forward strand.
TAATTGCAAGTGCTTCCTTTGCTCCTTCTGTCTTTTTCTTAGCCTTCTTAGCCTTTTCATAATAAATAGCAGCATTCTGTTCTATTGTTTTGTTGATATCTAGTTCAATTAATGTCATAATTGAATAAAAGAAGCATTTGTTTATTAAATTTACCAAAATATTTTTATATCATCAGTATAAAAAATATAATATGAAACAAACAATATTAATTTTAGGAATAATATTTTTATTAATCGGTTGCACAACAACACAAACTCAACCAATAATAAATAATAACCAACAAGTTATCTCAAACAAACCCCAATTTGCACAATATGGGGTAGATCAAGCATCAACTGGAAGAAGCCCTTTTGTAGGCCCAACTAATCCAGGAATTAAATGGCAATATCTAATGGCAGATACTATTCACGGAAGACATGTTCTTATTGGAGCAGATGAAACGTTGTTTATTGTTATCAAAGATAAATTAGTTGCTATGAATAAAGACGGTTCTGTTAAATGGGAAGCAGATAATCCTAACTATTATGCTCTTCCTGCACTTGGAAAAGATGATGTTTACGTCGGCAGCGAATCTTCACTTAGATCCTTTGATCAAAAAACAGGAAAACCTTCATGGGAATTTAATGTTCCAGGAAATATAGATATGCAATTACTAATAGCAGATGACGGAACTATTTACTTTGGAAGTGTTGGTGAAGAAAAAGATGAAGAAAACGCAATTGATGCCATATACTATGCATTAAATTCAGATGGAACAAAAAAATGGTCATCAACTTTTCCTAAAGGTGCTAACATTTATGCTTCTGCAATTGGTCCAGATGGAACAATTTATGTTGCAGGAGATAAGTTAAGAGCATTAAATCCAACAGATGGTTCAATCAAATGGGAATTTGATGCAGCAGGTCTTAATGGCTTATTTGGTCCAGCAGTTGGTGATGAGGGTATAATATATTTTGGATCTAATAATGGTGGTCCAACAAAAGAAGAAAGTAGGTTTTATGCAATCAATCCAGATGGAACTGAGAAATGGAGTCTATTAACTGGCTTTATTGAGACATCTCCAGCAATTGGTTATGATGGAACAATATATTTTCACAACTATGAATATAGGGAAGGTGTAACAGGAGACTATCCAAGAGGAGTTCATGCTGTTAATCCAGATGGAACTAAAAAATGGAGTCATAACATACAATGTCCAGATTGGGATCCTTTCAAAAATGCTGGCAGTGATTCTTCTATTTTAGTTGATCCAGAAGGTTCAATTTATTTTGGAACAGAATGTAGTGTCGTATATGCTTTAAAATCAGACGGAACCTTAAAATGGAGTGCAAGTATTGGTAGTGAATTTGATAACAGACCAACAATAGGAAAAGATGGCACATTGTATATCTGTCATGCGGGAGGAGGTATTGGAGATTATTGGCTTGGCCATTATAGATGTTATGCATTAAGTGATGGTGGTAAAGAAATAATTGAACCAGAAACCCTAACACATTTTGAATATTTTAAAAAACTTTGTGAAGATGGTGGTGAAACTGCAGAGGTTTGCAATACTCAAGCATATTCTGATGTAATGAAAAAATGCAATTTACGATGTATGGATGTTGAAACAGATCAAACGGATATAACAAAACAGCAATGTTTAGCAGATTGTCCAATGGAACTAGGTTTAATGGGAGAACAAAAAACAGAAAAATCATGTATAGATAATTGTATGGCTCTTGGAGAATCAAAAGAAGAGTGCTCACTTGTATGTACAGGCTCAGAAGAAGGAACTGGAGATGAAACTGAACCAGAAGACTCAACTGTAAGTTCAACTAACCAACCATGCACAACACAAGAGGGAGAATCTGGTAAAACCTGCGATTCAGTTAATCATTGTTCATCAGGAGAATTCATAGGAACTTGTTGTATCATGGGAACATGTAGTAATTAACGAGAAAAATTTATTATTTCTCGATTGTAATTACATTACTCAAAGAATAATTTTTTTATTATCTCAACAGTTACATTTATATACTGTATAATAACTATTACAGAATATGTTAAGCCTAAGAGAACAGTATAATAAAAAATATGCAGAAGGTATATCCTATCCTTGTGATGGTTCAGTAAGATTAGTAAGAAATGTATCAGATTTACTAAAACCTAGAGCAGAAATATTAGACTTAGGCTCAGGAGAGGGTAAAAGACATACACTTTATCTAGCAAGATTAGGATTTAGAGTAACTGCTGTTGATTTCTCAGAAACAGCAATAGATAATCTAAAAAGAACTGCAGACGAAGAAGAACTTCCATTAGAAGCAATATGTGCATCAGTAACTGATCCAAAAATTCTAGCTCATCTTGATCGTTATGATGCAGTTTTAGCAATAAGACTATTTAGACATTTTCCTAAAAGGGATAAAAGATTTATACTTGATTATATGCAAGAAAGAACAGTAGTTGGCGGATATAATGTAATCTCTGCGTTAGTATCTGGAAACAAAACCGATCATAAAAAACTAAGATCAGATGGGCTTTATCCATCAAAAAAAGGAAAAATAGAAGCAAGATATGAAGATTGGAAAATTCTAAAAAGATTCCATCAAATGGGTGGCTTAAGATATCAAAGAAGAGCTAAATCATTACCTAGAGTTCAAGTAAGATCTCCAGTCCAAATAGTTGCAAAAAAGAAAAAATAAAATTTATTCTTTTTTAATTATGTCAAACATAACTATTATTACTTTATAGTAGTTAAATAATAGAAAAATTTATAAATGTGTTATTATTTCTAATATTATAATGGTGAGAGATACACTTGAGCATAAAGTATTAATTCCTGATAACATCGCCGATAGTGTTGCTGAATTTGAAAGATGGGATTCAATTGCAGAAATCCAGTCAAGAAGAGCAGGAACACCTTTAAATGGAATAATAATCTCTGAGAAAAAACAGGAATCCATGAAAAACAGCTGCTTCTACGGATCTAATGCTGCCGGATATTCTATAAAAAATGGGAACCATATTCTTGAAATATATGATCTTAATAACGAAGATAATTTTCCAGATAAATCAGAATTTATTACAACATTAAGGCAAGAGGGTAATTATTTTTCAAAAGTTCCAGATATCGGAGATACTACAAAAACAATAAATCTTTCTGATGAAAAATTTAACCAGTTTGTTACTAAAGCTAATGATAATCACTCATATATAAATTATGAAATTTCTGATGTTACTCAAGGAAAAGACCATTTTGAAAATGTTTATGGAACTGAAGCTACCAAGCTTTTCACTGCAATACATGGAGAAGAGGCATATGGTAAGGGTGCTGAAGGTAGGTTCAAAAATAGAACAACTAATATAGCTTTCATGAATCAAAATATTACTGAAAGTGAACTTAAAGGAAAAGAAGAAGGAACGAAATTATTTCGCGGTGCTTATATCTGTAAGTTAACCATTGATTCTGACGTTGGCCTTGACGATATGTTTGGTAATCAATTTGCTGAAGTTTCAGGGATAGTAAATAAATCAGGTAAGCCCGCACAACACAGATAACTATCCGATCATTTTAATT
>CAYUUQ010000148.1:0-3757 GCA_964447875.1 uncultured Methanosarcinales archaeon
GACTATGTCCGTTATTTATATCTTTTAGTGATTTTACAAGTTCTGGGCCTAACACATTCTTTATCTCTTTTTCTTCTGTACTTAATTCATAGTTTAATGTGATAAAAGATGTTCGCTTCCTTAATGGACTGTAGGTTCTACAAAGAGCAGTTCTTATATTATTACATGAAACCTCAAAACTATATATTCTTTGGCCGCTTCCTGAACGATATGGTAGTAGGGTATAAGATTTTGAAAAGGCTTCTTTGTTTTTTAGGCTAAAAGAGCCGTTGTCAAGCTGATTTCCTTCGCTTCTATCATAAAGAAGATAGCTGCATTCTGCACTACATAATATACTATTACGATTAGTCAACTCAAAAGTTACATCCTGAGAATCATGATTTAATATCTTAAATGATCTTTCAGATGGGTCAAGATAGAGTAGTAAGTCATCTTTTGCTGCAAACCTTATATTTAGTCCTACAAAAAATAAGATTAATGATATAATCAAGATAGAAGAGGATGTTATCAAGATAACTTTTTTCCAGTTTATCTTCTTTATTCCTTCTGTTATATCTTCAGTTATATCTTCTGCAGTTTCTTGTATGCCTTTGATACTCTTTTTTAAGATATTCTTCTTTTTTCTTGGCATAATGACAGTATATCTAAAGTATTTATATTTATTTCTCTTGATAATACAAAAACAATCAAGAGTACAGAAATGTGGGATTTTTGAATGTTTCTGACTATTCCAAAACATTTATAAATGACTACTAAATTCTTAAATGACTATGGCAAAAAGAATCGGTGGAAATAGAAGAAAAACAAGATATAAGTATAAAAAAGAAATCAGAGCTAAAGGCAAGATCAGCATTTCTAGATATTTTGAAGAATATAAAGAAGGAGAAAAAGTGGCTTTAAGTGTTGAAAGCGCTGTACAAAAAGGCATGTATTTTCCAAGATTTATTGGTAAAGTTGGAGTAATAATCGGTAAAAGAGGCAGGTGTTATGAGATTAAAGTTAATGATCAAGGAAAGGAAAAGACATTAATTGCTCATCCAGTACACTTGAAGAGGTTATAAGATGGCTGACGCTAAAATTCTAAATGAAGTTCCAATAAGCATGAAAGAGCTTAAAGATGAGCTTGTTAAAATAAAAAAGAGAGATAAAGAGCTTAATTTCAGAGCTAATAAGACTGAAGAATACCTAAACCAGTTCACTACACTAAAAAAAGAGAAAGAATTGGAAGAAGAACTTACTAAACTTGATATTCCTAGAATAAAAGATCAGCATATAAAAAAGATTGTTGATGTATTACCTTGTTCAGTTGAAGAGTTAAAAACATTGATACAAGGTTATCCAATAAGCGTCAATGCAGAAAATCTTAAGAAGATTGTTGATGTTGTTAAAAAATATACTCAAGACAAATAATTGATCTTTATTTCTTTGTCTTTCGTAATAAGCAAAGATATCTTATATTGATTTAGTTATCTTTGCTATATAAAGAATAAACTTTTTCTTAATTTAAGATTGAGAACACAATATTTATAAATAGGAAGGTTTAAATATATATAGAGGTAACTGTATATGAAAAGGGGTGGCAAGATAGCAGAAGAGATAGTTGTTGATATAAACAACGGTATCAACGAGTTTAAGAAAAAAGGATACCACCTTAGTTCAAAGAAAATAGATAAGCTACTAGTTAATATTGATTATTCAATAGAGAAGAAGAAAAAAGAGCTTATGGATGAGCTTTATAGTGCTACTATAAAGACATTTGCTGTTAACCCAGGGAAGATAAGTAAAGAAGAGCTTATAGCTGGGTTAAAGAATAATATTACAATCATAAGAAATGTTGCACATAAGGTAAACGATCTTAATCATTACCTTTCAACGACATTTTTAGAAGATACAAAGATAGCTAAAAAGAAGATATTCAAGTTTATCAAGACAGATGCTTTGTCAAGAAAGAAAGTAGATAAGCTTGAAAAAACAACTTGTCAACTTATAGATAAGATAATAATACTTGATAATAAATTGCTTAAGAGATTAGGCAGTAAAGAAAACAAGATAATCAAAGAAGAGAAAAAAGATATCAAGAATATAGATTTGATATTAAAAGACCAAATAGAGATGATATATCATCTTGAGGCTAAACTGCCTCCAGTTGATAAGATTGATATACATTTGGTAAAAAGACCTCACTTTGATTATTGGATAGCAACAGTACTTGCGTTAATATCCAACATAAAGGAAGATTATGAAAAAGAGATCATGATCTTCAAAGAACTTAAAGAAGACGCACATTTAAGAAAAAAGATCGATACAAAGATCAAGCATCTGATGAAAGAAAAGTCAGAGACATTAAAACTTAAAGAAGGAAGAGTTGTTATGTCTACTGAACTTGAAAGAATGGATGAAAATTGGAAGCGCCATATCCATAATTGGTTGGCTGCTTCGGAGCTATAAAGAGGAATATTTTGCTAAGCAAAATATTATCCTCCCCACAACCATAAGAAATAGTTTATGTGTCCCGCCCCGACTTAATGTTTGGGTGCAAGAACTAAACGGAGTGTAAAAATGGAACATGCAAGAGAAGAAATAGCAATAGTATTGGATTTTTTGCCACATGGTTATCCATTTGACGAAAGACCATCACACCTAAAGACCCCAATAGCTCAGGCTATAGGTAAAGATCATTTTGTATTATTAGAACTTGTGCCTAAGAAAGGTATACACTTGCAGCCATATGAGGAAGTGTATATAGGCGAAGGCAAAAGAGATAAGGTTCATCATATAACTGGGAAACTAGAATTAGAGAAACTAACTGAAACTGCAAAAAAAGAACTACAGTTCATAGTAAAGGATATGGTAGATAAAGATCCTAAAAGATTTGTTGACTTCTTTAATGATGCTCAACCATTATCAACAAGAATGCATCAATTGGAATTATTACCTGGATTAGGAAAAAAGCATATGTGGGAGATAATCGACGAAAGAAAAGGTGACCCTTTCAAAGACTTTGCAGATATAAAGAAGAGAGTTAAGCTTATGCCTGACCCAGAAAAAGCTATAATTAAGAGAATAATGGCTGAGTTAAGCGGTAAAGAGAAGCATAGAATCTTTGTTGATGTTTAATTTTATTTATATTTTATTCTTAATTGTTTAATGTTAAATAAGTGATATTGTTCTATCAAAAATAGGGGGGACCTTGATGTCATACGCTTAACCGATTATTGTTAGTCCCTCACACGCCCCTTCGCTGTTTTTTCTTCATTGCGCATTAAACTAAAGATTTTTAAAGCTAATAACTTTAGCTGTTTTTATGATTCAGAAGATAAAAGGATTAGTTAAGATTGGAGAAGAGATTGATTCTTTAAAGGGTAAGTTTGACGATACACATGACAATATTGAGTCTTTTAAGAAAAAAGTTGACTTATTGCATGAAAAGTTTGATTGTCATGAGAAAAAACTAGATGAATTACATTCTAATCAAACCGAGTTTTTAGATAATTTTAAGGATAACCTTGATATGATTAATGGACTAAAAAAAGAGTTAGAAAATGAGATATATGATTTTAAATTAATAAAATCACAGATAAAAAATAAGATTGTTGAGAAGTTTGAAGAAGAACTTAGTAATGAGTTAAAATTAAATCTTGAAACTTTAAAAGAAGACTTAAATAATTATAATGAAATAAAAAATAGTATCGGCGTTGTTTTAAATGACATACTCCCAAAATCAATCCATCTGAAGATGGGGGTTTCTCACGCAGAA
>CAYUUQ010000149.1:0-3755 GCA_964447875.1 uncultured Methanosarcinales archaeon
TAGCTAAAATAACTGAAGGTGGAGAAGATACAGCCGATCTTGAATTGATTATTGATGATTTAGAATCTCTTTTAGAGGAGGTTCAAGCGTTAGACCCAGAAGTAGAAGATGCGGTTGAGGCTTTTGTAGCTATTAAAAAAGAAGCAAAGGATCTTTCAAGCGAGTTTAAGAGAATTGCTTCTGGTTTATTATCTGATGAGGATAAATCAGAATTAAGAAAGAAAGCTAAGCAGGATAATCATGCTAAGGTTAAGGCTATTTCGGATAAAGTTAAGACAAAAGTAAGAAAACATAATGCAGAACAACTGACAAAAACATATGAAATACTTGGAATTAGTGATGATGATGTTATTGAACAATTAAAGAATGGCGAAATAACAATTAAAGAAGTTCATGAATCTATCAAAGAAGAGCTGCAATCTATGTCTAAAGAGGAGAAGAAAGAAGCTATTTCTGAACTTAAAGAGGAAGGCGTAAAGAGATTAAAAAATGCAGATGTAGCAGTTGATAAAGCAAGAGTTAAAGCTATTACAAAACATGAAGAACGATTAAATAAAAGACTAGAAGCTACAGAGAATATTGATGATGAAGAAAAAAAAGCTAAGATACAAGAAAGATTGAATAATCAATTGGAAAAATCTGAAGCTGTAAAAGAGAAGACTGAGAAAAGATTAGAAATTCATAAGGAGAAGATGGATAAAAGAAAAGAGAAAATCCAAGAAAAGACTGGTGGTGATGAAGAATGAGATTAACTGTAGTTTTATTGTTAGTTATTTTGTCAACTTTATTTGTTGGTTGTGCATCTGATGTAAGTGATAGTGGAGATATTGTTGATGAAGAAGTAGAAATGACTGAGGAAGAGGCTGTTGAGTCAGATGCAGGATTAATTGATGAGACTGAAGACATAGATGTTGGTGAAATGATTTAATTTATTTTTTTCTTATTATTTTTAATACTTCATCTCTTTTTTGTTCCATCATTTCTTTTGTTTTTGCTTCTAGATTTAGTCTTAATAATGGTTCTGTGTTTGATGGCCTTACATTAAACCACCAGTCGTCATAGTCTATTCTTATACCATCTAAGTGAGATATTTTTCCATCATTATAGATAGATTCTAGTTCTTTCATTGTTGCTTCTTTGTCTTCGACTTCAGAATTAATTTCACCAGATGCAGAGTATTTTTTTAATGGAGCTATTAATTCACTTAGTGGTTGTTTTTTTTGTGATAGTAAGTTTAATACTTTTATTGCCATTACAATTCCCGAATCATATATTGATTCGTTGTTGTTTATGTCGAACTTAAAGTAGAAATGGCCTGAGAGTTCTCCAGTGAAGATACTTTTATTTTCTCTCATTTGTTCTTTGATGAACGAATGGCCGACACGAGACATCAATGCAATACCTCCGAGTTTTTCAACTACCTCTGGAACAATCCAAGAGCTTCTAAGGTCGTAAAGTATTGTTGATCCTGGATTATCTTCTAAGACTTCTTCTGAAATTAATGCAGTTATGTAGTCAGATGGAATAAGTTCTCCTTTATCATCAACAAAGAAAACTCTGTCAGCATCACCATCAAACGCTATACCTAAATCTGCTTGTTTTTCTTTAACATTTTTTTTTAGGTCATCAGTTGAACCTTCTTTCATAGGATTAGCATCATGGTTTGGAAATGTTCCGTCAATTTCAAAGTATAGTTCGGTTAGATCTATGTTTAGTTCATCTTTTACAGTTGAGAAGTCTTGGCTACCCATACCATTTGCACAATCAACTACAACTTTAAGATTCTCTATATTTTTTATGAATGTCAGTAAATGTTCTTTGTAGGATTTAGTTATTTCAACTTTTTCTAGTTTTCCTTCTTTATTTGATTCTTTGAAATCATTATTTAGGACTTTTTCTTCAATTTCTTTTATTCCAGTAGCACCAGATATAGGAATAGCATTCTTTCGAGTAAATTTAGCACCATTGTATTCTTTTGGGTTATGTGATGCAGTAATCATAGCACAACCATCTGCCATAAGAAAAGTACAAGCAAAATAACTTCTTGGTGTTGATGTTAAACCAAAGTCTAGAACATCTTTACCTTGTTTTAGTACACCTTTTATGAAAGCTTGTTTTAATTTTGGTGAAGAAGTTCTCATATCAGCTCCGACAGCTATTTTGTTGCCGTCTATAAAGTCAGCAAAGGCTCTACCTATTTTTTCCATAAGTTCTTCGTCGATTTGTTCTGGGTAGATACCTCTTATATCATATGCTTTGAAGATTGACATATATTTGATTGAAGATAGATTCTATATAAATTTTTGGGTCAGATAGTTATTATATTTCCTGATATATATTTTGTAGTATATAAATAAGAAAGATTTAAATAATGAATTAGGAGTTTTAAAGCTATGAGTATCACAAGAAGGGATTTTTTGAAAGTTGGAGCAGGAGCTACAGCAGCTATTATTAGTTCTGGAGCTTTTGCTGCACAGGGCAGGTATCCATCTATTTCTGAACTTAGACGATTATATGTTCCTGTTGCAGAAAGGGAAATTGATCGTAATGAATTAGGGGATAGTGTAAGAGAAAAGTTTGATCAAAATATAGCAAGAGTAGCCACTGATCAGGGCTTTGATCCAAACGATTTTACTCCAAAATACACTCATAATTATTTTGTAGTTCCAAGTTCTGATTCTGTGAGACAAGTGATAAAGAATGTATGTGATGATTCTTATAGGTTCATGAGAACACATCCTCAATTAAAGGATGAATTTGGAGATTTAGAATTAGAATGGATTGCAGTTAGAGAAGGAGATGATTATTCTAAAGATTATAGTCATAGAGCATTTATTGGAAGAGGTAGATTTGATGTATTATCATTAAATGCAGAACATAATTTACAAAAAGATGTAAGAATAGAATCTAATCTTACTCGTTATGATCATGGCCCTAGTTTAGAAATTGTTGGAAGGGAGGATACTGGTAAACCCAGTTTATTTCATATCTTTGTATCTTCATATGCTCAGATATATGTTATTGCAGCGCCATTTTCAGAGACTGTTCCTTTATTAGTTGAAGAAGCAACATATAATTTTTTTAAAGGTGATAAGTTTAGAGCTAGGGGAGCATCAGAGACTATATCTGAAGCGATTAGTCATATTCTAACATTAGAATCAATAGAAAAATATGGAGCTAGTAACGCATCTAAACTTTCGTCTATGGTGGAAGACAAATTAGCCAGGAGAAAAGATTATCCTTATACTTATGTACCAGGGGCTGTTAGGTATATAAGATCACTTGGTAAAGAAGGTATTAAGAAAGCTTTAGATATGTATAGACAAAACCCAATGGTATTTTTACAGAACGCTATTAATTTTAAGAATTAATCTCCTTCTTCAGGAATAACTATTCCTTTCCATATCTTTCTTGCTCTTTCTAACCTTTCCATGTTCCCAGTGTCCATCCATTGACCTGAAAATGGAAAACCTCTAAGTTTACCTTCTTTTGCTAGTTGTGGAAAAACATCTTTTTCTAACATGCAGAATTTATTTTTAGGAATCATCTCTATAACTTCTGGTTCTATAATATAAAATCCTGAATTGATTAAGTTAGACGGAGCATCTTCTTTTTTTGGTTTTTCAACAAATTCCATTATTCTACTACCGTCTAATCTTGCAACACCGTATTGTGATGGGTCTTCAACAGATGTTAAAGCAATTGTAGCTAGAGCACCTTTTCTTTTATGAAGTCGATACATCCTTGCGATGTTT
>CAYUUQ010000150.1:0-3748 GCA_964447875.1 uncultured Methanosarcinales archaeon
ATCAAAACAATCCGAAGAACGCTATTACCTGTATTAACATATCCAATATTAAATTTTATTAAAGCATAATAAAAGAAAAAAAACAAAAACATCGTTCCTGTCTCAACAATGCTTTTCTTCTCCGACTTTTTCTTCCTCATACCAGACTCTACAAAATTAATGGCTATCGCCATTATGATAATAAAAACACAAAGCACGATTATTCCAACTACAACTAAATTAAACATGAACTTATCTGAAAAACCAAATAAATTTATCATTTTCTATACAACATATTATAAGTTGAAAAAGGAATCTTCCTAAGATCCTCTGTCAATATATGCACACACTCCTTTTGTACTGATTTTAAATCAAAATTATAAACATCGACAAACGATGTAACACTTATCCTAAACGTATTCTCCTTTAAATATTTAATCTTATTCTTAGACCTTTTCAAAGGTAAAAACTCTTTCAAAAAACTTAAACAACTACAAAACTCTCCAGTAAATAATCCTTTTGCAGTTTCCCTCATCACATCATCAGCACTAAAAGCAAAAGTATTACGAATCATAGGTAAATAATCCTTTACCTTAACATTTCTAGTTATGGGGATAAATTCATCATCCTGCCTATAAAGATATGTTATTGCTACCCTCTCAACATTACATGGCAAAGGAATAAAATCTTCTTTTTTGATCATACTATTCATCTGTTTGTCAATCTTACCTAAAATTCCAGTCAAAGTTATCCTATTCTTAACATCTTTCTTAGGAAACCTCCCAAAAAAAGCAATGGGCTGTAAATTTACACCTCGAACATACTTATTATCAAGACCGAACTTGATTATATCTCCTATTTCATCATCATTAAGCCCTTTCTTGATAGTTGAAACTAAAGTTAGTGGAATAGAAAACTTTGAAAGGTTCTCAATAGCTTTTTTCTTTATCTTAAGTAAGTCTTTACCTCTAAAATATTCATAAGTTTTCTTACTAAAACCATCAAACTGAAGATAGACCTCAAATCCGCCAATAAATTCTGATAATTCTCTAACAAAATCAATATCTTCTGCAATTCTTTTGCCATTAGTATTCAACATTATCTGTTTTATCTTCTTAGACTTAGCTAGTCTGATTATATCCAAAATCTTAGAATGTAAAGTAGGCTCTCCACCACTAATTTGCAATATCTCTGCATTATTAAATTCAGATTCAACAAAAAGATCTAACATCTTATCGATTTTTTTCAAACTCAAAAACTTATTCTTACCAGATTCTGCAAAACAAACAGGACAATTAACATCACAACCTGTTGTTACCTCTAGCAATGCTATACAACTATGTTGTTCATGTTCAGAACATAACCCACAATCATATGGGCATCCTTTCTTAACTTTAGTCTGTAGTTTAGAAGTTGTTCCTGGCTTATCATAATCTAGTCTTTTGATATACCAATCAGCATCCTCTTCTCTTAACTCAATATGTTCTCCATGTTTCTTACAATTTTTCTTAATATAAACAGAATTATCTTTAATTATTATTTTTGCAGGAATCCTCTCTTTACAAGTAGAACATAAGCTTGTAGTATCAGAGTAATACAAGTAATCCTTCTCTCTTTTAACCATTGTAATAAAAATAATAAAATATTATAAAAATGTTTGTTTTGCGTTAAAACATTCCTCTCTTAGGTTTCTGTCTAAAAGCACCTTGCATAACTTCCTGAGTATAACCTTGAGGTAACTTACCAGTATCAGCATACACAAATAATGCAGTATTAAATATGGTATTGGCAATTCCAAATATTAACACTACTAAAATTACATATGCAACAGTTAAACCTACACCTGCAACAATGCCCCATATACCTAAGCCAGAAAGTCCAATAGTTAAAAAAATACCTACAACTACCCCTATAAAGACAAATAAAAAAGAAACTAATCCCAAACCATAATATCTAATCAAACTTTCTCCCCAGGTCTTTTTAAGAACTTCAACTGATTTTTTTATTGCTTCAATTGGACCTAAATCATGATAGACCATTCCAGGAACAACAAATATTGTGATTATACTCCAAATCATCCCTAATAAGGAATTTAATATTTTTACCACCATTTCCCCAATAGCCCCTAATTTCTCAGCCAATTGATCAATTACATTCATCAATAAACCAACTGTAGCAGAAAGTAAACTCCATGATAATATTAAATGTGTTTTAGAAAATGCATAACTAATACTTTCTCCAAATGTCGCATTACCTCCTGCAAATCTTGTTTTTGTTGTATAAACAACGCACACATTAAAAAAAGTTGCAATAAATGCAAGTCCCAAATAAGTCAAAAAGACCATAATATATTCTAAAGATCCGAATTTATCTATCCCTACTCCCTTCAATACCTGAGAAATAATACTTGGAAATATCATAGCAATAAGGTATATCAAAGAAAAGATTCCTGCGAGTATTGGAAACCCAATTAATTCTTTATCTTTTTTTATAACATCAAAACTTAATTTAGTTATCTCCCAACTTCTTACAAAAGCATTTGTCATAAGGTATCACCTAAGTCAAAATTAAGAACTAACTATTTAAGCTTTTTTATTAAAAACAATAAAATAAAAAAATTAAAAATTAAAGAAATAATGGTACAAATACCAAAGCAACAATGCTCATCAGCTTAATCAATATATTAAGTGATGGGCCTGATGTATCTTTGAAAGGGTCACCAACAGTATCACCAGTAACTGCTGCTGCATGTGCATCTGATCCTTTTCCACCAAAGTTACCTTTCTCGATATATTTCTTAGCATTATCCCATGTGCCACCGGCATTAGCCATCATTATTGCCATAAGTACACCAGTTACTAAACTACCAGCTAGTAACCCACCTAATGCTTCTGCGCCTAATGTCATTCCAACAGCCACTGGAACAATAACTGCAATCAAACTAGGAACAATCATCTGCTTTAATGCTCCCTGAGTTGCAATATCAACACATCTCTTATGGTCTGGCTTTGCTTTTCCTTTCATAAGTCCTTTGATCTCCTTAAATTGTCTTCTGACTTCCTCAATCATTGAATGAGCAGCACGTCCAACAGCTCTCAATGTCATTGATGTAAATAAGAAAGGTAATGCGCCACCAATAAACAATCCAATGATAACCATTGGGTTCATTATATCAATTGATGTTATCTTAGCTGATGTTGTAAAAGCACTAAATAAAGCAAGTGCAGTTAAAGCAGCTGAACCAATTGCAAAACCTTTACCCATGGCTGCTGTTGTATTACCAACTGAATCAAGTGCATCTGTTCTGTCTCTAATTTTAGATGGAAGTCCTGCCATTTCAGCTATTCCTCCTGCATTATCAGCAACAGGACCATAAGCATCAATTGCTAAACTTATTCCAAGTGTACTTAACATACCAATTGCTGCAATTGCAATTCCATATAATCCTGCAAAATGATAAGCAACAAATATACCAATACATATAGCAATTATTGGTCCAACAACTGAAACCATTCCACTACTTAATCCTTCAATTATGTTTGTTGCAGCTCCAGTAAGTGAAGCTTCAGAAACTTTCTGTGTTGGTTTATATTCAAAAGCTGTATAATATTCTGTCATTAAACCAATTGCAACTCCCGCTACAAGTCCAGCAAGTACACTCCAAAATACACCTAATGATGAAAATACAGTTCCACCAACTGAAAATGATGACGGTAACATAAATTTAACAAATAAAAATGTTAAGATTGCAAATATTATGCTCGCACCA
>CAYUUQ010000151.1:0-3709 GCA_964447875.1 uncultured Methanosarcinales archaeon
GTGTCCACTGTGTTGCTGCATTTCTTATTTTCTTACCGACGTTTAATTGTCTATCATCTATATCTGCTCTGATGTTATTGTTTCTTAATTCATCAGTTATTTTCATTGCATAATCATTGAATTCTTCTGAAACAGGTAAAATACGCACTTGAGATGGTGCTAACCATAAAGGAATTTCCGCAGTTTTTCCTTCTTTCATATTTTCTGCTGCTTTTTCTAGTAATGCGTACATTACACGTTCAATTGCACCGGATGGTGAGCAATGAAGTATTAATGGAGTTTTTTGTTTTCCGTCTTTATCTGTGAACTTTATATCATATGTTTTTCCATTTTCAATATCTATTTGATCTGTTGATAAAGCTGAAGCTTTATCTAGAGTGTCGACAAAATTAAATTCATATTTTAATACGAAATAAAAGATCCTTTCATCCCACATTTCAAGTAAAACTGGTTTATTGAATTTTTTGACTAGCTCATTAAATAGGCCTTTATTTTCTTCGTAGAATTTTTTAGTAGTTCTTAAGGCCATCTCTAAGTCATTGGTTGTTATACCAATCTTATCAAGAACATCTAAACTTAAGTCAAACCTTACTTTGTATTCTTCAATTGCCTGATTCATATCTGCAACCATTGAATGCACATCTGGCATAGTAAATGCTCTTAATCTTCTTAAGCCTGTTAACTCTCCAGATTGTTCTCTTCTGAATGAATATCTGGTTAATTCGTAAATCTTTAATGGTAAGTCTTTGTAGCTAATTGTTGCGTCATGTGCCATTAAAAAGCCACCAAAGCAAGCTGCAAACCTTAAGAAGAAAGTTCTTTTATCTGATTCTATTTGGTATTGTCTTGCTGGAAATCTTTGTAAGTACTTACTTAGTGTTGGATGATTGATATCATACATTATAGGTGTTTCAACTTCAACACCGCCATATTCTACAACCCTATCTGTTACATATTCTTCAATTAATTTTTTCATCAATCTTCCTTTAGGATAATAACGTAAGTTTCCGCCATCACTTGCTGGTTCATAGTCAACTAGTTCAAGTTTCTTCATTATTGCAATATGTGCTGGTTCTTCCTTAACTGCCCTTGACTTTTCTTTTTCATAAAAAGCAAACTTCTTTAGTTTTTTATGATCTTTATAATTGAATTTATCAATATCATGTAATGTCCCGTCTGTATCTAGGATATGCCAGTATGAAGAAAGTTTTCTTTCTTGTTTCATAGATTCTGTCTCATCTGACTTAGTTTCTTCTGGACCGAACTCCCTACTTAGTTCTGATAATGGATGACCTTTAACTGATATGTTGAATGATTTATACCATCCAAATGGACTTCTATGAACTTCAAAATCTTTAGATAGTAGTTCTTCTGCTTTATCTAGAACTGTTAAAGCTGTTTTTGGTTTAGAAGGTTCATTAGTTAAGTGAACATAAGGATATAGGACAACTTTCTTTTCTTTTACTTGGCTAGCAATATCCTTAATGTGGCTGACAAGATTTTTAGCTGCATTTTCAGGATGAGATTCATCTTTTTTCTCAACTGAAGTTAGAACCACTAAACATTCATCTACTTTATGTTTTTTTTCTTTTATTTCTTCAGGTTCTTTTATCGCTTTCTTTTTAGCTTCGAATTCTATAAAGTCTGAATGTAATGCTAATATTTTCATTTTAGAATAGAAATTTGGTTTATGTTTATAAAATTTTGGTTAATGTTTGATTATACTTGCTAAGACCTTGACTATAGACAATAATGAAAGAATAATTAAAACCCAGTTTTCTATAATTGGTGATAAGCCCATTCCAAGTATTGAGTTATTTCTCATCAAGTTTAGTAGAGCTAGAATAAATATGAAAAAGAATAATATCAAGAACCCTATAAAGAACCTTAGTTCTCTTTTATGGTGTTCCTTATCTTCCATAATAGGTTGTCTATATTTATTCAATAAAAATGTTTGTAATCTAAACAAGGAGTAAAAATCAATTCAGATCTAATATCTCAGCTAGGTATTCATATGTTTTTGGATACATATCTATATCAAGAAGGTCAACATGAAGGCTTTTACCAAAAGGATCTGTGCAGTTGCCATCTATAATATAAGACTCTGCATAGTCGATTAAGCTGTTTTCAAATACAACTACTCCATCGCCGTCTTTTCCACCATTTGTATTGCAACCTTTTCCAGATATTGTATAAACTGATGCATTTGGTTTATCAACTATCGGGCTGTTTAATTTTTTCATGAATATGCTACCATTATACATGTCTTCACATTCTCTTTTTTCACCAAATATATGGCAGAAGTCTTTTACATCTCCAACTATTCCTTTATTTGGTGTTCCTATCAATATAAGCTTATTTATAGTATCTTTTTCAAATATCTGAAGATATCTTCTTACAACTAAACCGCCCATAGAATGAGCTATTATATTTACTTTTTCTTTACCTGTTTTGTATTTTACTAAATTGATTATATCATTTAACCTTATAGCATATGTATCTATATTTTCTCCGCTTCTTGTAAGATATACGTAACTACCAATAGTATAGAAGTAGTCATAATAATAGCTTGCTTTTACAGTTATTGGAGTATTTGCGAGTCCCCATTCGTTTTTTGTGGAGTTAGTTATGTCAAAATCAAAAAGTAAGGTTCCTGCGTTAAGATATCCATCTTCTTGTAATGCATATTGTATCTTATTAAATCCGTCTGAAAGTGGCTCTGGTGATGTTTCTCTAATAAGAGAGTGGCCGTGGATAAATACTGCAGGATAAAGTCTTTCGTCGTCATTACAGGTATCTACTGTGCAGCAAGGAGTACATTTACCAAGAACACAACATAAAGGAGGATTATCTGATATATTTGAAGATATAATATCTTTAGTAGGTAATAGACTTAGTCTGGATATATTTATCTTAGTTATCTTAGTCATGTTTAAGTTTAAAGATGAAGAATTACTGCAGCTTTCATCTAAAAAAGATATGCTTTCATTTTCTGGAAGAATAGTAAGAGATGTACTGTTAAGTTTTGTGTAGTAAGATTGGGTTATGTTTAATCCTGAAGAGAAGGTGAAATTAGATGATTGATAGTTATTTATAATCTCTGAGAATAATGTGCATATTTCTCCAGATTTATTTTCACAATAACCAAGATAACATTTCTTAGATAATTCTTTTTTTAATAAACTGGATGAATAATTTAGTCTCTCTTCATACTCATTGTCTATGAAAGAATTTAGAGAGGATATTTTCTCTTCAAGATAAATAAGGTCTTCATGAAGTGTAAGTATGTCTGAATAATTAAAGAGATTTATCTTTGATAATAAGTGCAATGTCTGTTTAGATGCGACAAATAAAGAATTGTTTTCTAAGAATTGTGCTTTTTTTGAGTTTAAGATTAAATTTGTAGTATCAAGATTTTCATTATACTCTGTTATAAGCTTGTTTTGTTCTTCTATGAAACTTAAAGTTAGGTTATAAAGTTCTGATGAACTTGACTTTAATCTTGAGATATTTGGGATTAGAGACAATTCATAAGTTTTGTTTAAGATTAGGTATTCTTCTTTTTCCCATAAGTCTACTACTTCTTTTGCTTTAATTAATGAAGTATTTAGATATTCTTTTGAGGTATCATCTAAAATTGAATAGCTATCTATAGGTATTCTACTTATATTTTTCAAGTATCTTGATTTTTGCATAAGACTATGTCCGT
>CAYUUQ010000152.1:0-3708 GCA_964447875.1 uncultured Methanosarcinales archaeon
GATATAAGTAATTTTCATTAGTATCATCACCACAACATTCTTCAACTCCTTTTGAATTATTGTATTCACCAAATGCAGCTGTTTCTCCGTTTTTAGCCCAGAAGATTGTGTTTTGATCTATGTTTGATGATAAACCAGATATTTGGTCTCCTAAAAGAGCTTCGCAATAAGTTTCGGATTGGTCTGGATCAGACCATTTTCCCTGAATACAAATGTGATTTTTTCCATTATAAGTATAGTTACTTGTTGGATTAAATGTATTTAGAGCATCTGGAAAACAAATATCATTTAGAACACAGTCAGTTGATGAATCACAACATGCATAGTTTTGAGATGAAGTAGAAGAGATACATGATGCTGCACAATCAGGTCCTGAATAGATATCACATGTTGATTCGTTTGTTTGGCAAACTAAAGAAATATTATATTCATTATCATCTCCGCAACATTTTGTGGAATTTATTGTTTCTCCGTTTAGATTCCAATTACTTGGACCAATCATACATTTACAGACTTCTTCGTCTTGATCTGCTTCTGTGTAATATGTTCCATTAAAGCATGCTCCTGCACTATCTCCTATAACTCCATTACAAAAAGTATCATCTGTTCCATCATCACCACAACATTGTCCTCCTGTGCAACCTGATGATGCACAATATTCTGCAGCTGATAACCAGGTCCAACCACCACAAGTACAATCAGTTTGTGTTTGATCCCAATTTACACTAAATACCTTACAAGGAACAGAAGTACATCCTGTTGAAGCTGCTGCTTGGGTTGAACCGCCTTCTTGACAATCTGATGTTGCATCAATATAGAAGTCTCCTTCATATTCTCCACAAACTGGTGTTCCATCGTTGTCTGTGTCGGTTGTTTTTAAAAATGTTCTAGTACAATCATTTACATTTGAACATGTATTATCAAATAATGACGTTGATGAGTCACATATTGGACCGCTGCAATAACCCCATAACCTAATAGATGTTGCAGTTGATGAACTTGCTGTTGATGCATAGATAGTTGTTGCGCTTACTATCAAGATTATTAATAATGTTAAAATCGATGTTATTTTTTTCATTTTATTTTTCATTTTTTAATTATGTTTGATAACATACTCCATCTCTGCAGTCTGAACATGGATTCTTTCCAATATTTAAATTCCCAACATTACAGGTTGTTTCATATAGATAACAGTTAGCTCCGCTACAATCTTGATTTGTTATTGATCCTGGGGGGATACTACCTGGATAACAATAATCTGTTACACTATTAGTTGGTGTTGTAGTAGTTCCTCTTTGGGAAGGATTATCTCCGCTTGGAATTTGTTGAGTTACGTCAGTATCGACACAATTATCTTCTATACATCGACCATTTTCGCAGATATAACCATAATAACATTGGCTTACATTTATTTCGACTAAACCATTACGACATATCGCTTCATTAACTTGAGCTGCTGATAAACAAGTATCAGTAATTGATGTTCCGTCTGTTGAAGTTGCTGTTCCAAGTGTGTATGGAGCATTACCATTTGGTTTTATAGAACTTGAGTCTGTATCTGTGCATGTGTATATTTCTTGATTGAAATGATTATAGATCTGAGATATTTCTGTTGAAGATAGTCCCCTATTCCATATCATTAATTCATCAATCTTACCTTTGAAAAAAGCACGATTAAATCCGCCCAGAACATGGTTATCTGGCCTATACCCTAGTACTGCTTGAACATTAGCATTAGAAGGTAATCCATTTCTGCCAATAAGTGTACTAGCTGAGAGAACTCCATCGATATAAAGATCACTATAAAAATTATCATTTCGTTCTTCAACTACAGCTACTAAATAACGCCAATTGTTGTTAGGTACAAAATCAGATGAAAGAGTAATTTGACTAGCCCATCTTGTAACAAATCTAAGATAATCATGCATTGGATCAAACATCAACTGATAACCTTGGTAAGCAGAATTGTAAGTAGGATGGATTCCATAATTACTAAAAATTAGAGTAGGCATAGCCATTGGTGGTATACTAACCCACATAGCTACTGTAAACTCAGGATATTCAAATTTATTATTTCCAAGATGTATAGAATCTGATGTTGTATCAAAATTTGCAGCATTATTTACTTTACCTGTTGTCCAGGTAATACTATTTGGAGTACCATGATTTTGACTAATTACATCATTTGCATTGCTATCAAATGGCCAATAGCTAACTAACCCTTGGGTTGTTGTTGGATCTATTGAATTTGGTTGGCTGCTAGAACTTGATTGACTTCCAAAATTATTTAGAGAAGGATATTGGTTTTGTTGGAAATTCCATATACTTGTGCTCCATCCTGCTGATGTAAATGTTGATTGTTGCTGCATTTCTGTAGTAGTTTTTGGGGTTGCACAATTATGATAAGCAGCATTAGCATGACCAGAATTTTCACTATCAAAGAAATTATTATTGCATATTACATTTTGTCCCCTAGTTCCTGCAAGTCCATTAATATAATCACCACCTGTAATTAATCCTGTTGAGTATAAGTTTTTAAGAGTTGAAAGACTGAAATGACCTACAATACCTCCGCCCCGATTTTCAGAAGCATAAACACTAGAGTGAGAGTATGAGTTTTCAACTAAAGCATCTGATAAATAACCAGCTATTCCTCCAACCCATCTTGCTCCATTAACAGATCCAGTAGAGTATGATTCCTTTATAGATAATTTACCGTTACCGAAAAATGATCCAACACTTGCCCTAGCAGTGATATTAACATTGACTAATCCCAAAGATTCTATTTCAACTTTAGAATTAGTTGGGCCACCTAAATGTCTGCTAATTAGTCCTACATTATCTTCGTTTGGCCTATTTATAGATAATCCTTGGATAGTATGGTAATTACCTTTTAATTTACCTATTCTTTCAACTGGATCAAAACCTGCTCCATTATTCCAATATTTTGTTCCTGAACAATCAATATTTTGTGTTATTTCATATGATGCTGTCATGTCATTTTTCATACATTGTAATTCATGGCAATTTGATATTTCCAAATAATTATCATTATCTGAATCTGATAGAGTTATTGTTGAGCAATCTGGTTCTATGTTATAGGTTGGATTTTGTGGTGGTGAATATTCTTGTCTAACTGAATGATACGTTGCTAGATCTGTTATCTCTTGTTGAGTTAAAGCTCTATCCCAGATACCCACTTCATCTATGATGCCGTCAAAAGGAGATATTGGTCCATACCATACAGCATAATTCCAGGCATCATGATCTCCAATTGTAAATGAGTTATGTGTTGGTTCAGGTTTAGAGTTTGAGTAGTCAGTGGTGTTTTCATTTACTCCATTTATGTATAATTTTGAGTTTGTACCATCCCATGTTCCAACTATGTAATACCAATTATCTGAAGATAGTGTTGTTGTAGAAGTAGCCCATTGGTCTACATTATTAGACATCCAGCCAAAATATGCTTTTCCATCTGTATGTATTTCAAGCTTATAGTCTCCGTGACGTCCTTGGTCATGGTTGCTTACAATAACTTTATCATTTCCGGAGGTTGGATTATTTACTTTAACTAAAGCTGCCACAGAATAGGGTTGTGATCCATAATAATGATAAGGCCTATCCATGTTGCCTATTCTATCATTTACTCCGTCAAAGACATATGCACTGTTGGTATTATTGTTTTAGTCAAGAGTTAAAGTTGACCCA
>CAYUUQ010000153.1:0-3691 GCA_964447875.1 uncultured Methanosarcinales archaeon
ATCTGTCGCGAAGTTAGTTAAAGAAAGTGTATCATACCATGCATCTTGTGTTCTTAGTTCCTGAAATAATTTATTGTTTTCTCTTCTTGCTAATTCAGAAGAGTATCCTGTTTTATTATCTAAAGTATTATAATTATCACTAGTAGAGTTTAATCTTCTATGTCTTCTTGTTCCTTCATCCGATAATCTATTTCCTTCAATATATCTAATGTCAGAACCACCTGTCTCAACTGCTTTTTTAGCTGCAACATGAGTATATCCTTTTGAATTTCCTGATTTTCTATTTCTTCTTGCTCTTCTAAACATGTGAATATCTGCGCTTTTATTTAATGTGGATCTATCATATGTTGTTACTGGTTCTTGCCCTTGTTTTGGACCTGATATTATACTAATATGATCCAAATCAGGTCCTCCCGAATAAGGGAATCCGTCTGTATTTGGAATATGTCGATCATCCATAGCTGCAACAATATCAAAAGGTGTTGTAGATAACACTTGATCTTCTGTAAGAAATTCTATACGTGATGCACTCCCTGCCCATAATCTAGGATCTCCAGTTATGCCCTCGGTCAATTCACTCCTATCAAAAACAACACCCTTATGTACTAAGAATTGAGATACATCTGGTCCAGGAGCAACTTCGCTCGGATCACTAGCTAAATTATATTCTACATCACCAATTAAAATAACATCATTTTCTAAAATACTCATTTTAATATCCCTCCACAATACCAATTAACTTATTTTTTATATAAAATATATAATTATTTAAATATTTTATGTTAAATCGTAAGAATTACGCCTTGTTTATAAGCTTTTCTATTGTAACTACTAATAAGTAATTATATAGCATTAAATAATTAAATTAATGTTTTAATGTAATGAAGAAGATAAAAATCTTTCCACTTATACTTATTGTTCTGGTTATCGTAAATATGGTATTATTTGCATTAGGAAAAATAGATCAACTATATTTTTGGATGACAATCGCTGTAGTTGCATTATATGCATATAAGGATAAGTTCATAAAAAAGAAATCTTAGGTTCTTTTCTAGGTAGTGCTTTTGAAGGAAATTTTAAAGGATAACCAAAAGCTAATGATGCCACAACTTGATGTGATGGTGGAATTCCTAGTTTTTTCTTTAATTTTGTACTTTTGTTTAGAACAATATCTGCAAAACCAATCCAACAAGAACCTATATCTAAACTTCTAGCTGCAAGCATCATGTTTTCTGCTGCACAACTGATATCTTGGTTAACAAATTGATTTTTTTTACCATGTAGTATTATAACTAATGGCGCATGATAGAAAAATAGGTCTTTTTCTGATTCAACTCTTCTACGCATTTCATTAACTGAACGCTTTATTTCTCTTATGAAAGATAATGGTGTTCCAAGAGCAACAAACCCTTTAAACCACTGGTTTATGTCGTCTGATAATTCATCTATCTTTTTTTTGTTTCTTATAACAACAAACTCCCATGGTTGTTTATTATGTGATGATGGAGCATACGTTGCAATATCGATAAGTTCATGAATAATGCTGGTAGAAATTTTTTTATCTGAGTATTTTCTTATACTTCTTCTGTTTTTTATATTATTTATAACTTCATTCATATTACTATACCTTATTTTTATTATATTTAAAATTATTCTTTAAGAACTCATGAAGAAGTTTTTTTTTCAAGCTCTTTGATCTTAGCTTTAATGTTTTCAATAGTTTTAGCATTATCTTGCTGATGAACAAGATCACCACATTCTGGGCACTTAAACTCAAATTCTGTAGCTTGGTCAAAATCCAATCTTGCACAAGCATTTCTACAGATAAAAAAATTCCCTTTATTTTCTTCTTCTTTTTTTAATCTTTCACTGAGTTTTTCTAGTTGATGTTTTTTTAGTTTTTCTATAACATCTTTAACGCCTTTTTTATTAAATGTCCAATAACTTATATACCATCCTTTTTGTCTGTCTTTTTTTCTTATATAGGTTGCTACATTATGCCCATTAAGCTTATATAATGTATTTCTTGTAGTTTGCATATCTAGTTTTGTTTTTTCAGCGATTATGAATTCAGAGATATTTTTCTTATTTTTTAGAAATTCAACTATAGGGACAGCTGTTTCGCCTCCGATTTGGGCTACTGTTTCTTGTATTTTTTTATTTGTTAATGCCATATTGCAGCCTAATGACTCCTTTTTTCAGCTAGACACCCCCATTATCAGACTAGGCTCTCTATGTTGTATATTGCAACAACTTTAGAGAAAGAGCCTCTTCTGCTCTTTGATATATAGTTTCTAGAGGTACTTATATATAAACTTTTCGGTTTTTTTCACTATTAAGAGACAACTACACATGAATCTCTGGTTCTTTTTGTCGTTTTTTGTAACAATCC
This sequence comes from uncultured Methanosarcinales archaeon, assembly GCA_964447875.1. Classification (GTDB taxonomy): domain Archaea; phylum Nanobdellota; class Nanobdellia; order Woesearchaeales; family DATDXC01; genus CAYUUQ01. The sequence continues at coordinate 2,393 of CAYUUQ010000153.1, forward strand.
AAACAATAAGTATGGATCTTCTTCCCGTCGTTCGTGGATAGTCTACAGTCTTCAGCTGACTCTATTTCTTTACCGCAGGACTCGCATCTATTCCAGATTTTTATCCTCTCCAATTATTTTCAATATTGTGCAAATATATAAATTTTACGTTTAAAATTAATTAATTTCAATAGTGAAAAGAATTAGAATTAAAAGAAAAAAAGAAAAAGCTTATGCTTTTCCAAGGATTCTGAAAACCTTTGTTCCGCATTTAGGGCATTCTCCTTTCATTGCCTTCATGCCATTTTTCATCTTGGTTTCTTTACCATCCTTAATTTCGACTTGTTTTTTGCATTTCATGCATCTTCCTTCGGTCATGATATCATCCTCCTTTGTATGAAAATATACCTATTTATTGCTTATTTGGCATCGGAGTATATAAATTTTTTGCATTTATTAATGCAAAACAGTTTAGAAATCTTAGATTTCTAAAGTTTTTGTAAAATTAGATTATTTTTAACAAATCTTTAATATCTGTAAGAACTATATCTGCTCCTGTGTTTTTTACTTTAATATTCCCATATTTTGCGAAAGCTGTCTTTATACCTAGTGCTTTTGCTCCTTTTATGTCTCTTGATGGCATGTCCCCTATCATAAGAGTTTCATTTGGGTTTACTTTTAATTTTTTCATAGCAAGTTTAAATGGTTCTATAGATGGCTTTAATTGTTTTGTATCATCAAATGTGATTATAGCATCAAAAAAGTCAGATATCTTCATATTAGCTAATCTTAACCAAGCTTTTAGCCTTGGTGCATCACTAACTATACCTAGTTTTATGCCCTTACTCTTAAGTTTTAGTAGTGTATAATGAGTATGTGGAAACGGTTCTAGAAAACCAGTTCTCATTTTTCTATATGCGACAATTCCATAAGCTAATATTCTATAATCAACTTTTCCTATAACTTTTTTTAGAAATTTTTGAAAGACTTTTGGGTCTTCTAGTCCGTATTTATCATATATTTCAAAAAGAATCTTCATTGCTTTTTCTTTTTTTACATTTAGTCCTGCATCGATCATTGAATCAATTGCAGCTTCACAGCTTACTTTTTTCATTTTCATGAAATCTATTAATGTGTTATCTAAATCGAATAGGATTGCTTTTATCATATTTTGATATAAAAACTCGTTATATTTAAATATTAGGATTATTTAGAATGTAATATGGACTTTAAACATAATAAAAAGTTTTTATTTGTAATTATGTTTATGATATTTTTAACTAGTTTCATGTTTTCACAAAAACAAGAACCTGAAAAAGT
>CAYUUQ010000154.1:0-3681 GCA_964447875.1 uncultured Methanosarcinales archaeon
TAGTAGAAGAACCATCAATAACTTCATTTACTCTAACTGAAGATGAAATCTGCTTAGAAGATGAAAAGCCATTAGTTATATTCTATACTGTATCAGAATGTGCTCCATGTGATGCACTAAAAGATTCATTTATTTCAGCATTAGAGGATAAAGAATTATCAGCATATATCTGGGAACTCAATACTGGAGATAACTTATTAACAGAAGATAAAGAAAAAGGAATAACAAAATCAGCTTTTGAAATTTTCCAGAAATATAATGAAAAAAGCACAGTTCCAACAATAGTTGCTGGATGTAAATATGTAGGTGTGGGAGATATTAATGTAGAAGAGATCGGTTTAGTTTTAGAAGACCTAGAATGAATGAACAAAAAGAAAGACTAGAAAGAGAACTAAGATTTTTAAAGGATTCATTAGCTGCAGGAGTTGTCTCTAAAGAAGAATATGAGAAAGGAAAAGCAAGAATTGAGAGAAAATTATCAGAAATAGATGAAGAATTACCAACTGAAGACATAGAGATAAAAGAGATAAAAAATGAAAGGCCTCATCTAACTGAGAAATCAACTGAAGAAGAAAAAGAAAAACCAAAAGCAGTAATGCATGAATCAAAAGATATATGGGAAGAAAAAGAAGAAGAAAAACCTGCTAAGAAAAACAAAAAGACAATATATTATATTGCAGTAATAGTACTTTTAGTATTAATTTATTTCTTCATGAACCAAACTCCAGCAGATTTTACTAATTTAACAGTGGAAGATCAGTTTGTTCCAGAATGTATCAAAGACTCTGATTGTGAAGAAATAGGAAAAATAGGTATCTGCGAAAATCCAGATACTAAAGAAGCAAATTGCACATTTAAAGATCCTGTAGAGACGAAGCTTACTATATTAAACGATGAATCATGCTCAAGCTGTGATACTTCTAGGATGAAATCAATATTAAATCATCTTTTCAAAGGAACAATTATAGAAGAAGTAGATTACAACACTGTAGAAGGTCAAAAACTTGTACAAGATTTTGACATAGACGTACTTCCTGCTTATATATATGATTCTAACTTAGGGGAAACTTATAATTTTGATAATGCAAAAAGAACATTTGTAGAAGAAAATGATGTATATTTAATGTTACCTACAGCATCAGGATCAAATTATTTCTTTAATAGGCCAGAGATAAAACAATCTCTAAAACTATTTGTATTGCCTAATGTCTCAGATGCAAACAAGAACAATGTTCAAGATGTATTAGACCTATTTGAAGATACTATCAAATTTGAGAAAATAGAAGTAACAGATGAAGAAAAACTAAAAGAAGATCTTGCAATAACAACATATCCTACTTTCTTAGTCAATAATCAACTTAAATTTCAAGGAGTACAATCTCCTGAAGTTATAAAACAAAAGTTCTGTGAATTAAATGATCTGACTGATTGTGTTGTAGAATTATCTAAAGATCTAAAATAAAGTAAAAATAAAAAAATTAAAGATTGTTTACAGTAACAATCTCAACCTTTGTTTCTCCAGCTTTAACTTTGCTGTCCATACCTACAAGGTATTTAACACCAGAAGCCTCTGCTTTCTTTGCTAAATCAGTATCAATAGCCCCATCAAGAACAATAGCATACATTCCACTACCTAAACTTTTGATGGTTGTTGCAAGTTCACTTATAGGAACTTTTCCTAATATGTTTAATTTATTATCCAACACATGAGCTCCTCTTGTACCAATTAGGTTTTCTAGCATTTCCTTAAACTTAGCCTTTTCATTATCATTTAATGCAGGTTTCTTGACAAATCTTGGCTTTGCTTGTTGTCTATTATCTTGTCTAGCTTGCTGTCTATTATTGAACTGGGGCTTACCACCAAATCTTCCTCTTGGCTGTTCTTTCTCTTCTGATTTTTCTAATTCTTTACCTAATTCTAATTTTCTTTGTTCTGCAGCAATTCTTCCTCTCAAAGCTTTAAGTATCTCTTTTTGTGTTATCTCTTCAACTTCTTTACCATCTGGTGCTTGAGCTGTGTAATCAATTTCTGCAACATTCAGAAGTTCTTTTGTGATAAGCTTTCCTCCTCTGTCTCCATCAACAAATGCAGTGATTGTTTTTCTCTTGCTTAATTCAACAATTGTTTGTGGAACACTTGTTCCATTTATTGCTATAGCATTCTTAATACCATGTTTAAGCAGGTTAAGTACATCTGCTCTTCCTTCTACAACCAAAACTTCGTCTGATTCTTCAACAGCAGGTCCTGCAGGTAATCTTTCTCTACCATACTCAACAACTTCCATAATTCTAACAGACTGAGCAACTTCATCTGCAATTTCCTGAGAATCAGGCATAACTTTGTCCATTAAGTCTTTAAGTAATTCTTTAGCTCTATTAATAACAAAGTTTCTTTTAGAAACTCTGACATCTTCTATCTTTTGAGCTCTTATTTTTGCATTACAAGGACCAATCCTTTGGATAACTTCCAAAGCTGCTGCAACAATGCTTGTTTCAGCTTTATCCAAACTTGATGGAATTATTATTGTTCCAGCAGTTTTTCCGCCCTTTGTTTCTACATTTACTTCAATTCTTCCAATTCTACCGCTTCTTTGAAGCTCTCTTAATTCTAGGTCTGATCCTAATAAACCTTCTGTCTGGCCAAATACTGCGCCAATTACATCTGGTCTATCTACTACGCCATCAATTTCAATAGTTGAATGAACTATATACTTTGAACTTACAGGACTTATTTTTCCCATTTTTATTCCTCCAATTTTAGAAGAAGTATTATTATCTACAATAATCAAATTCAATGAATTTAGTGATAATTGTGATTTTAATACTCTCCTGTTTTTTTATATTTAGACAAATAGAACTCTTCTAGGCTAAATAAGGCCTATTTTCCACCCAAATGAATAAAATAAAGTTAAATGATGTTTATGAACTTAAATACGTTCTATTTGTCTTTGTTTATTTTAAATTATACTTTGATTATGATTGTAGCCCGAAACACTAACTCCCAAGCTCATAGCTTGCATTTAGCGTAAGCTCCCGTGAGTACTCTCGTGACGGGCTTGTTCTAAAGCGAATTTAAGCTTTTTTGGCCAAATTCTAACTTTAAAAACTAATATTCTAATACATCTAACTAGTATATAAACCTTGGTTTTTTAACTAAATTCCCGACTGGTATTAATTACTAAATAATAGTAACAATATAGAAAAGTTTATAATGTGAAAGTTATTCTTATATTATTATGACCAGACAAAACATTTCCTATAGGCTAACTACTAATGATCAAATAGCTAACTTAGAAAGATTAGCAAATCATGCTTCTCATTATTTAGGAAAAACTATAGAAGATAGGGACAGCCCTTCTGAGAAATTTCCTAGTGATTCTATAGGTCATGTTCTTAATTCTTATATTAGATTAGGTACAGCTTTGGCAGTTTATACTGGTCAAACAAACTTAAAAAACATAGACAGGGAAGGAGATACTAAATTTCAAAGATATCTTCTACAATATCACATTGGTTTAAGGGCTACTCAGGAATTAGCATTAGGTAAGGGGGATCAAGTAGTAGAAAATGATCGTATGGTAGAACACCTATTAGTTGATAGAATTGATAGAAATTGTGACTATACTGATCTCAAATTAGAAACAACTTTTTTAGCAGAACACGGTAGGTATGATCAAATCC
>CAYUUQ010000155.1:0-3656 GCA_964447875.1 uncultured Methanosarcinales archaeon
AACAGCATAAACATTATATACTATAAAGTTGTTTTCTAAAATATGACTAGAGGACTTATTGAAGGAAAAGCTGCAAGAAAATATGATAAAAAGAAGAAATCAGATAAATCAAAATTATTTGACAAATTCATATTAGCAAATGTAAAGAATAATTCAAAGATTTGTGACTTATGTTGTGGTTCAGGTAATGTGATAGAATTACTACGTGATAAATCTAAGGAAATTATAGGAATAGATGCTTCATCTGAAATGATTAAAATTTGTAAAGAGAAATTTCATAAAAATAAGAATATAACAGTTTATTTATCCTCAGCAACAAAAACAAATGAAAAAGATAATTATTTCGATTATGTAATAATTAGAGACGGATTACATCATATTAAAGATAAAAAATCTGTAATTGATGAGACTTTTCGTATTTTGAAATCAAAAGGAAAGTTAATTTTAATTGATAGATATTATAATAACAAACTTATCTACCATATTAAAGAAATTTTAAGATTAATACTCAGATTTGATAAACACATAATTAATAGTTTCATTATATCAAAAGAAGAAAACTTAAAATTAATAAAAGATTTTAAGATGATAAAAGAAGAATATTCACCTGGACCACTAAAAAGAACATCTCAGAAATTTATGTTTATTCTGGAGAAATAGACTTCTACTCAAACTCCCCAATCCACTCTCCATAACCTTCTTCAGCCAACTTATCCTTAGAAATAAATTTCAAAGAAGCAGAATTAATACAATATCTTAAACTACCATTAGGTCCATCATTAAATACATGACCTAGATGACTATTAGCATCTTTACTTTTAACTTCTATTCGTTGCATACCTAGTGAATTATCTTGTTTTTCAACAATTTCGCCTATAGGTTTGGTAAACGACGGCCAGCCTGTCCCAGAATCGAATTTATCTTTAGAAGAAAACAAAACTTCACCTGAAACAACGTCAACATATATCCCGTCTTCCTTATTGTCCCAGTACTCATTATCAAAAGCAGGTTCTGTTGAACAAGTTTGAGTAACGTCATACTGTAACTTACTCAATTTCTGCTTCTCACCAAGATATTCATCTCCCCATGTTTCTTCAATATAATCTTTTCTTCCAGAACCTTTTGCATAAGCCTGATACTGCAATGTTTTCTTCTTATAATAATCCTGATGATACTCTTCAGCAGGATAAAAAGTCTCAGCTTCTAAAATTTGAGTTACAATCGGTTTATCAAATTTATCAGATTTTTCCAAAGCTTCTTTAGAAGCAATTGCTTTCTCTTTCTCTTCTGAATCATTATAAAATATTGCAGTTCTATATTGAGGACCACGATCTGCAAATTGCCCCCCATCATCTGTTGGATCTATCTGTCTCCAAAATAAATCTAATAATTGTTCATAATTAACTTTAGTAGGATCATAACTAACTTCAACTGCTTCATAATGTGAGGTAGTTCCAGTTGAAACTAAGCTATAATCAGCATCTTTCTCAGAACCACCAATATAGCCTGAAATTACTTCTATAACACCTGCTTCTTCTTCAAATGCTGCTTCCATACACCAAAAACATCCACCTGCAAATATTGCTTTTTTAATATTATCTGGCATTTGGATCTCCTCCTTAACATAACTTGAACAACCAACTAATAAAACCAATAAAATAACAATTATTTTTCTAACCATTTTGTATCATATAATTAGAGTTAATAAAAACTTAATGTTTAATCAAAGAAAATTAATCATCATCTGAACAGCCACAAATAATCTTTTCATTACTTACATATTCATAAACACTATAAGCAGCCTTAACACCTTCTGCAACACCAGTTATTGCTTGCTTAAACTTAGAATTAGTTACATCACCAGCGGCAAAAACACCACCAACATTAGTAGCTGAATTATCATCAGTAATGATATATCCCTTATCATCTAATTTAACCTTTAGATCTTTAGCTAATAAAGAATTTGGAATATGTCCAATAGCCATAAAAAGAGCATCCAACTTCAATTCCTTACTTCCATTAAACTCTTTATCTAAAATAACAGACTGAACAAATTTATCCCCTTTAATTGAAGTAACATTGGTATTATTAATAACTTCAACCTTCTTATTAAGATCTACTTTCTTAAGATTAATAGGTTCAGCCCTTATTTTATCCTTACGGTATATGATATATACTTTAGAACCATACTCACTTAACAATAAAGATTCCTTAGCTGCTGAATCACTACCCCCAACTATTGCCAAAACCTTATTCTTATACAATGGAGCATCACATAAAGCACAATAATGCACACCACGATTTTCAAATTCTTTTTCTCCAGGAACACCTAACTTTCTCCATTCTGTTCCAGTAGCAAGAATAATAGTCTTAGTTTTAATCTCTTTATCACTAGTCTTTACCTTAAAACAATCCTTAATTTTCTCAATTGACTCAACTTTTCTTGATATAACTTCAATACTATAATCCTTAGCATGATCCTGAACCTTATCAAATAGATCCATGCCAGAAATCTTCTTAAAACCAGGATAATTAGAGATATCATCGGTATTCATGATAGTTCCACCTAATTTCTCGCCAATTATAGCGGTCTTTAGTTGAAACCTACCACAATAGATTGCTGCACCATATGCAGCAATACCTCCTCCTATAATTATACAATCATACATTTTATAGATTTAAAGCTTTTTCAATAGCTGTCTGGTCAAATCCTACAATTACTGTTCCGTCAATATCTAATACTGGAACACTCATCTGTCCTGATTTCTCAGCCATTTCATTTCTTGCTGCTTCATCTTCAGCAACATTCTTGTCTTCAAACTCGACATTCTTCTCCTTTAAGAAGTCCTTAGCCTTTACACACCATGGACAGCTCTCTGTCGAATATACTGTTACTTTTGCCATTTTATAATCCACCTCCTGTTGGTTTAAATTAAAATATTATTTAAATATTTGCATAATGAATATAATAATTATCTAAAACATTTAAACATTAAGTTTAACCCTTAAAGAAAGTTTATTTAATATTAAAACAAATATTTTAATAAAAAAATAAAAAGTTTTAAATATAAATAAAGATTTCCCAAATAAGGTGAAAAAGATGAAACAAGTTATTATTGCCCCATGTGGTGAAGACCTTGATGCATTATTTATTGGATTAAGAGAGTTTCCTACTGAAAAGATCTATTTATTATGTCCTGAAAAAGAACTAGATAAGGCACAAAAAGCAGAAAAAGAACTGGAAAAATTCAAAATACCCATTATAATTAAGAAGATAAAAGGTAATGTATGGGAAGAAACATTTAAAGCAGTCGCAGAAATAAAAGAATTAGAAAAAGATAAAGAATTGATAATAAACGTCTCTGCTGGAGGCCATAATTCTGGAAAATGTGCTGCATGTTCAGCTGCATTTGTAAATGGCTTAAAAGCATTTGAAATTGAAGGTAACGAAGTTCAATTATTACCTATCTTAAGGTTCTCTTACTATAAAGTAATTCAGGATAAGAAGATGGAAATACTTAAGCTACTCTTTAACGATAAAAAATGCTGCGGATCACTAGAATCATTAAGTAAAAAACTAAAGATGTCCTTACCGTTAGTATCGTATCATATCAATGGAAACCTTAAGTCAGAAGGCCTTAAACAACTAGGTTTAA
>CAYUUQ010000156.1:0-2154 GCA_964447875.1 uncultured Methanosarcinales archaeon
TCATTAGTTAACCTTAAAAAGTATGGTATATTTTTGAAGACTACAAATGTTGTTGAAATTGAATAAGAAAGAATGGGTAGATTTTATTAATCGGTTTTCTTTTAGAGCTTTTAGAAAAGATCATAAGGTTATAATTGATGAACTAAGTTCAATAGTAGTTAAGGTTATTAAGAAGAATATTCCTAATTCTAAGTTTGGAGTTTTATTTTCTGGAGGAGTTGATAGTACTACAATAGCCCAAGTATGTAAGAATCTAGGAAATGATTTTATTTGTTATACTGCTGCTTTATCTGAAAAGAGTATGACTGAAGCTGAAGATTTAATTTATTCTAAAAAAGTTGCTAAAAAATTAGGATTTAAGTTAAAAGTTAAGACAATAAATGTTGATGAGACTGAAAGATATATCAAGAAGATATTAAAGATAATAAAAGAACCTAATGTTGTTAAGGTTGGTGTTGCCTTACCGTTCTATATAGCTTATGAAATGGCACTAAAAGATAATGTTAAAATAATGTTTTCTGGTTTAGGTAGTGAGGAAGTATTTGCTGGTTATGAGAGGCATTTGAAAGCTAAAAGAGTTAATAAAGAATGCTTTAATGGGCTACTTGCCATGTATGATAGGGACCTAACAAGAGATTTAAAAGTAGCTAAAGCATTAGGTATAAAGTTAAAAGTGCCATTTTTAGAGAAAGATTTGATTGGATATGGTTTAAAGATTCCTGCTAAGTATAAGTTAAGTAAAGAACAAAATAAGATAATATTGAGAGAAGTTGCTTTTGAATTAGGTTTAGGAGAATTTGCTTGGCGTAAAAAAAGAGCTGCTCAATATGGAAGTAAGTTTGATAGAGCTATTTTGAAATTAACAAAAAAGAAGGGTTTTAAGTATAAGAAGGATTATTTGGAGAGTTTATTATGAAAATCGGAGCATTGGTTTCAGGTGGAAAGGATGGTTTGTTTGCTGCTTACAAAGCCAGTAAAGAGCATGAATTAGTTTGTTTAATAGCTATTAAATCTAAAAATAATGAAAGTTATATGTTTCATATCCCTAATATTGAGTTGGTTAAAGTGCAGGCTTCTGCTATGGATATTCCATTAGTATGGTGGGAAACAGAAGGAGTTAAAGAAGAGGAACTTGAGGATCTGAAAGATGCTATATCTATTGCTAAAGAAAAATATGGAATTGAAGGAATAACTTCGGGAGCAATTGCATCTAGCTATCAAAAAGAAAGGGTTGATAAGATATGCATTGATTTGAGTATTTCATCTATTGCGCCACTATGGCAAGTGGATAATGAGATCTATATCAATAAATTGATTGCTGATTTTGAGGTTATAATTGTTGGTATTGCAGCTGAAGGATTGAGTAAAAATGAATTAGGCCAAAGAATTGACTTGGCTTTTGTTGAGAAATTAACGAAGAGTAAGCTTAATTTAGTAGGAGAAGGTGGAGAATATGAATCACTTGTATTAAATTGTCCATTATTTAAGAAAAAGATTGAAATTAAAGAAGCTTCTGCAGTTATGGAAAATGAAATAACTGGACATTATGTAATAACTTCTACGCTTTTAGTTTAGAACTCTTATATACATGTTCTTTATATGGTTTCATACGATAAATCTTTGGATTCATCTTTCTTAGTTTCATCTCTTCTTTTAGAGTTTCAGAAAAAGAGTCTTGATCATAGCCTAAACAAATAATATCTGGATTTATCTCTTCTATTATTTCATAAGGATCTTCTAGATAACCTAGAACTACTTTATCTACAACAGGAATATCTCTGAGATGTTCTTTACGTTGTTTTTCATTATATTTTGGATCTTCCCCTTTGATTTTCTTTATTGTTTCATCTCTAGCTATAACCACAACAAGATTATTTCCAAAGCGTTTGGCTTCTCTTAAATAGAATAAATGTCCGGGATGTAAAACATCAAAAGAGCCGAAGGCCATTACTGTTACCATTTTAGATTCCAAGTTTTAGAAGAGTACTTATCTGTATATAATTGTTTTGCTAATTTTAGTTCTTTATCACTTAGTTTAGAATTGATTAATTGTAAATTTAATGCTGTTCTAAAACCTTGTTTCATAGCTTTTTTTAGTTTTGTTAATGATATTTTATTTTCTGATTCAATATTTATTGATGTTATTCTATTTTG
>CAYUUQ010000156.1:2188-3655 GCA_964447875.1 uncultured Methanosarcinales archaeon
AAAGAAAGATATTTTTTTGTGTTTATATTTAATAAGATTGATCCATGTTGTAATATTTTCTTATTAATTCTTTTTTGAGCTGAACCTATTATCTTTTTTTTATTAACTAGTATTTCATACCAAGAAGGATCATTGAAACAAACTGGAGATTTTTCTTGTTTTTTTACTTTGGTGTTTAACGTTGGTTTTAGGTTTATGTTCATTAAACCTTGTAATAAGCCGCTACTTATCTTTTTGTAAGAAGAGATTATTGATTTAGGCATTAGTTTTTCGTCAATAATAAATGAATAAGTTAATTCTTTATCATGGAGAACTGCATTTCCACCAGTTAGCCTCCTTACTAAGTCTACTTTATGTTTTTTTATATTCTTTTTGTCTAATAATTTTGTTTTTTGAAAATAACCTATGCTTAAAGCTGCTGGTTTCCAGGTATAAAATCTTAGAACTGGATGTTTAGAAGTTAGTAATGCTTCATCTATAGCCATGTTCATATAAGCATTGTTTGATTTTGTGTCTATGAAACGTATTTTCATTTTACAGCTTCTTCTGCATGATAGCTACTTCTTACTAATGGACCTGATTCAACATGTGAAAAGCCTAATTTTAAAGCTTCTTCTTTTAATTCATCAAACTCTTCAGGAGTATAATATTTCTCAACTTTAGCAAGATCTTCTCTTGGCTGTAAGTATTGACCTATTGTAACAATATCAACTTTAGCTCTTCTTAATGTCCTTAATGTCTTAAGAATTTCGTCTTTTGTTTCTCCTAAACCAATCATCAAACCAGATTTTGTTATTTGTTTTGGATCAATCTCTTTTATTCTTTTAAGAAATATTAATGATCTTAAATAATCTGCCTGAGGTCTTATTTTTGGGAATAATCTTTCTACTGTTTCTATATTGTGGGCAAAACAATCTGGTTCTGATGATAAAACTGATCTTATTGCTCCAGTATCAGCTTTAAAATCTGGCGTTAAGACTTCAACTTTAGAATTGGTCTCTGATTTTATTGCTTTTATTGTTTCTTTAAATGTTCTGGCACCGCCATCTTTCAGATCATCTCTTGTTACTGAAGTTATGACAACATATTTTAGACCTAGTTTCTTGACAATAGCTGCTATTTTTTCAGGTTCTTTTCCGTCTACTTTTGTTGGCTGACCATGTTTTACATTACAATATAAGCAATTTCTTGTACATGTATCACCTAAGATTAAGAAAGTAGCTGTTCCATTACCCCAGCATTCTGCAATATTAGGGCATTTAGCTTCTTGACATACTGTATGGGTATTGTTATCTGTTAGAGATTTTATCTTATTGTATGCAACTCCCTCTGGAATACTGACTTTAAGCCATTCTGGTTTCATAAAGTTAGAAGTTCTAGGTTATTATTTAAAGATTATCATACTTTAGTTATAGTGTATAGTCACATAAGTGGTTTACATTTCTGCTTCTTTATAAATAACAGAAA
>CAYUUQ010000157.1:0-3646 GCA_964447875.1 uncultured Methanosarcinales archaeon
TTCTTATAACATAACTTTCTAAAATACTCTCTTGCTCCAACTCCAGAAATAACAACCATCTTCTTCTTATAATAGGTTTTAGCTGTTTTTTCAGCTTTTCCCATTAGTTTCTTACCTATACCCTTGTGCTGTACTTTGCCTTTCTTGCCGATTTGTGCAGCTTCCCCATAAACATGGATCTCTCTAATTAGTGCTGTTTCATCATTGATTTCAGCTCTTAATGATGTATTAGGAAATCTTAACCTCACAAATCCTAATATAAGATCATTCTTCTCATCCTCAGCTGAAATAAAGAACTCATTTCCACCTGAAGCAATATATGTTCTTTCAATTATCTTTATCTTCTTAGAAACTTTCTTTAATTTAGGCTCTCTACATCTTATACATCTGCACCTAGTTTTATTCTTAGACATCTCTTTTTCAATATATTGTCTTAGATTGGTTTTATCAACTCCTGCCTCAGTCATAAATGTAGGAATATCTCTTTGTACTCTCATTATCCTCACATACTCAGGAACATTTTCTTTAAACTCAGCAATTAATTTAGCAGCCTTAGCAGTTGTCAAAGGCTTAAATTTGCCTTTTTTCCATAACTTATACAACCTTGTTCCTTTCATGATCATGCAAGGATATATTTTTAACATATCTGGCTGAAATTCTTCAAACATAAAAAGAGCATGTAAAGAAAATAAGTCTTTAGACTTATTAACTCCAGGTAAGCCAGGCATCATATGGTAATTGATCTTAAACCCCAGGTCTTTTAGTACAGCCGTTGCTTTAACACTATCTTTGACAGTATGTCCACGACGTATCTTCTTCAAGACCTCATCATATATGCTTTGTACTCCTAATTCTACTTTTGTACAACCTAATTTCAACATCTGATTAGCTTCTTTTAATGTAGCATAATCTGGTCTTGTTTCAATAACTAAAGAAACACTCCTTATATTAGAAGTCTCATTCTTCTTTTGTTCTTTTTCTAATTTCGTTTTCTTTTTTATCTTCAATAACTTCTTTTGAATCCTTTTAGTTCTCTTTTCATCATAAATATCTCCAGGTAATTCAAAGAAGTTCTTAAACTTAACATAATCTATCTTTTTATTCTTAAAGAACATAGAAGAAAAGTCATTCATTGCTTTAAATGCATTTGTAACAAATTCTTCTTGATATTTTTTAGAATACGATGGGAATGTTCCACCCATGATTATCAGTTCCAGCTTATCAGGAACCCACCCTTGAACAACATACTGTTCTAATCTATTCATAACCTGCAAGTAAGGATCATATTTATTCCTGATTGCACGACGAGTTGCAGGTTCTTTTCCAGTGTAACTTTGTGGAACAGAACCAAACTCAGAATCAGGCCCCCCAGGACACATTGTACAACGACCAACACCCCCTTTTGCATGAGGACATGGAAGTGGTTTAGTCATTATAGCACAAACTGAAACACCTGCTATTGTTCTTGTTGGTTTTGTAACTAAATATTTCTTTATCTTATTTATCTCATTAACAGGAGCATTAAGTAATAATTGTATATCTGTAGGAATCTTCTTCAGTTTATATTTCTTAGCTAACTTATGCTTTAGTTTAGATAAAGCTAATTTTGAAGGCTTCTTCTTTTTTATTACAGATATTATTTCATTAACAAATTCTTTCATCTTAATCAAACACATTCATCTTTTCATGAACCTTTTCATTAAACCTTTCATGAACTTTTTCATCAACATGCTTTCTTACTATTGTATCTATATTATCATTTCCATGGGCTTCTTCAATAAATGATTCGAGATTAGAAAAGGCCTTATCCACAATATATTCATTCCAGCCTTCAAACAACAATTTTGTCCTTATCTCTTGTTCTTTTTTGCCTTCATTTATCTCTCTTCTTATATAATCCATTAGTTTAGCTAAAGAATCGTCATTTACTGTACTTGACTTTTTTTCTTTATCTAATTTCTTTTTTGATTTTGTAGTTTCATATGCTACAACTCCAAATAATCCCCCTAAAATTAAAGCTCCAAAAAGAATAGATAGCATATTGGGTGTATTCAATTTAAAACCTGATGGACTAAGTAATTCTTCTTTATCACTATTCTGATCACCACTATAATCCTCATTATTTGTTGTAAATGTTTCTACAGCCTCTTCATGTGTTTTTGGTGTTTCCTCTTCAACATAAACACAACTATTTCTTGTTTTCGGTTTAGACTTAGTTGTACCACATCTTTTGATATCTTCACATGATCTTGTCTGTATCTCACTATGTGGACATTCTGTTGGTCTCCAGTCAGTACATGTCCAGTCTTCCACACATACCATCTCTCTAATAGTTATAGTAAGATTATTACTTCTTTTTATCAGCTGACCATCATTTGCTACGAAGTATACTTGCTGAGTACCTGTCCACCCATTTACAGAATTAAAACTAACTTGATTGTTACTAAAATCTATTGTTATATCAATATTCTTATTGTTGCTTGGAGAATATTTTAATTTAGCATCATCAGGATCTGAGAAAAAATCATCAAGATCAAATGCATCACTTAAACCATCATCCTTGATAAAATCTTGATCAGGTATATTATTTACTAATACTGGAAAACTGTTAATTCCTTGAACATCAATGCTCCACTCATTGCTAACATTTATTTCCCCATCACTAACTACTAGTTCTAATTTATGGCTTCCAACATTGTTTTGACTGAATCTAAAATCTGATTTCATTTCCCATTCTCCATTATCTAATTTCCAGAAAGCAATTAATGTGTCATTCTCTGGATCAATAGCACTATAGTTGAATATTTTTTCCTCATTGACCTCGAGTATTATGGATTCAGTATCTGGTGTAGTGCTTATGATCTCAGGTCCCCCATTTACAGGATCTCCTATCTGTATCCATACATAACTAGTATCACTTAAACCGTCTTGATCAGTAGCATTCAAAGTTACCATATCATATCTAGATTCTCCGCCAATGGCACTAATCTTTGCTGTCATTCCATCAAATTCAAATGAAGTATGCTCATTATCTGAAACACTTAATGATATATCTTCATCAGGACTATCATCATCATGTATATATTCTGAGAAATCAATACTTACTTCTCTACCATATTCAATTGATATAGTAGGTATGTAGAAATCTATATTGGGGCAACATTTCAAACAATCATCTTCAAAACATTGTGTCAAAGGATCACTACACAATGTTGGATTATAAAAAATATTACCTAATGAAGATTCATTCTTATTATCATATATTGCCTTTTCAATCAAACTCTCATTTATAGTCTCAAAATAATTTAATGATATATTCATATTATCTGTCTGATTATTATAAATCCTATTTTTTGAAAAATATATATTTGAGTATTCTTTGACTAGTATCTTATTGTATTTAAGTTCATTATTTACACTATTCTCAAAAATTAGGGAATTTTCATCACCACTAAATCCATTATGCTTAATGATATTGCTATTACTATTTCTAAAAACTATTCCATTCTTAAATAAACTCACAATACAATTCTCTATTTTAACGTTATCAACACCTTCTAAGGTTATTCCATTATATTTCGAAACATCTCCATTTATCGTAATTTCTTTTCCAATTATTATGCTTTGATTACAATCCAAAACAATA
>CAYUUQ010000158.1:0-3616 GCA_964447875.1 uncultured Methanosarcinales archaeon
GGCAAAAAGAAAAAAGAGATTAAGGAGCCAGTTATTGTTGAAGAAGATAAAAAAGAAAATAAAACTTTAGTATATAAGAGATTTGTAGTTAGTAGTGAAGAGGAAGAAGAAGAGGATGATGGCCTTATTTATGATAAATATACTATTGTCCACACAAATGAAGTGGAAGAAATAGCAAGAGAAAGAATTATAATATAATGGAGGGATTAATATGTCAAAAAGAATAGGTTGTTTTTTAATAGGAATTGTTTTGTTAAGTCTTGCAGTTGGTGCTTTTACAAGAATACAAGAACCACATACAAGATATAATCCATATTTGGAGGCGTGTGTTTATTTTTTCTTAGATGGTCAATGTTATGTTGATCCAGATTACTGTAGTATGGTCTATGGTAAGAATGAATTTATAACTCTTGATAAAGAAGAAGAGTGTATATTCTCTTTAGTTGAATATTATACTTTCTTAGAAGAAGAAAAAGGATTAGAAATAAATGAAGGGTTAAAGGAACAAGCAGAAAAAGAAGAGAATGTAGAAGTTGAAGAAGAGGTTGAAGAGGTAATAATAAGTGGAAAAGATGACGGATATACTTTTACTGCTATGGAAACAGAATTAGTGATAATAGAACCAATTGCAGAAGACCCCGATGGAGATGTTTTGGAATATACATTCAGTGAGCCTTTGAATGGTGAGGGAGAGTGGCAAACCAATTATGGTGATTCAGGTGAATATGAGTCTTCCATAAAAGTAAGTGATGGTAGATTATCTGTTCAGCAAGATATAATCATAATAATAGAAAGAAAAGAAGAACTTCCAACAATAAATGATTTTGGTCCCGTAGAAAAAGAAATGACAGTATATGAAAATAGCATAGTTGAATTTAATATTGATGCGTATGATAAGAATGGAGATGACTTAAGCTATTCATGGACTTTTGATGGTGAGGAAGTTGGAACTGACTCTGATTATCTTTATGATATAGGGTATGATCAGGAAGGAACACATAACATTGTTGCTACAGTAAGTGACGGTAATGGAGATGTTGTAGAAGAATGGACTGTTACAGTAATTAATGTTAACAGGATACCTGAACTTGATTATATAAGCGACATTATAGTTGATGAAACAGATACTGTAGTAATTGAACCTAATGCAGTTGACCCTGATGGTCAAGAGATGATATATACAATATCAAGTCCTGTTGGAGACGATGGTGTGTGGGACACTACATACGATGACGCTGGAGAATATGACATTGTAGTTACTGCATCTGATGGAGAAGATGAAGTAAGCCAAACAGTTACAATAACTGTTGAAAATGTTAACAGAGCTCCAGTTATAACAGACGTTAATAACAGAGAATAAAACAAAAGGTTTAATTATTATTTCTTTTTCTTTTTTTATATATGATAGATAAAATTAAGACGGTTTGTGATAATCCTACAGTCAATATAGCTTTGGATACTATAAAGATAGGTAAACAGGCTTTAGTTTTTGTTAATACCAAAAGAAGTGCTGAAAAGGCCGCTGAAGAGATAAGTAATAAAATAAAAGAGAAAACTAATGAGTTAGAAGCTTTAAGTCTAAAAGTTTTAAATTCTTTAAGTAAACCAACTAAGCAATGTGAAAGATTAGCTAAAATTATCAAGAAAGGTGTTGCTTTTCATCATGCTGGACTGGTACAAAAACAAAGAGAGTTAATTGAAGATAATTTTAGAAAAGGAATTATTAAAGTTATATGTTGTACTCCAACATTAGCTATTGGTGTTGATCTACCTGCTTTTAGAGCTGTTCTTCAGAGTTTGAAAAGATATGGTTATAGGGGCTTATCTTATATTCCGGTTTTAGAGTATTTACAGATGGCTGGAAGAGCAGGAAGACCTAAGTTTGATAAATATGGTGAAGCAATTATTGTTGCTTCAAATGAAGACCATAAAGATGAGTTAATTGAAAGATATATCTATGGTGAACCTGAAGAGATATATTCAAAATTAGCTGTTGAACCTGTTCTTAGAATGTATGTACTAAGTTTACTTGCTTCAGGGTTTGTTTCTTCTAAAAAAGGATTGTTTGATTTTTTTGGAAAGACTTTTTTTGCACATCAATTTGAAGATATTGATAAGATTGAAGGAATGATTGAGAGAATTTTGGGACTACTTGAAGAGTGGGAGTTTGTTAGAAGTAGTGGAGAAGACTTTGTTTCTGCTGATGAAATTGGTGAAGAAAAGTATAAAGTAACGTTATTAGGTAAGAGAGTAGCAGAATTATATATTGATCCTTTGACAGCACATGAGTTTGTTGAAGGTATAAAGAAAGCAACTTCTATGAATATTAATGAGTTTTCATTTTTACAAATGATTAGTAGCTCTTTAGAAATAAGACCATTGTTAAGGGTTAAAGTTAAGGAATATGAAAGAATACAAGAAGAATTGGTAAAATATGAAGATTTTGTATTAAGTGGTGAACCTAGTATTTATGAATCTGAATATGATGATTTTTTGAATTCAGTTAAGACAGCTTTGTTTTTTATGGACTGGATAGAAGAAAATGATGAAGAATCTTTATTGGAAAAATATGATATAAGGCCTGGTGAGATAAGAGTTAAACTGGATAATTGCGATTGGTTGATTTATACTTGTGAAGAATTAACAAGGATATTACATTTTCAGCCACTACTTAAAGAATTAGTTAAGTTAAGAATAAGAATAAAGAATGGTGTTAGAGAAGAACTTATTCCTTTATTGAAGTTAAAAGGTGTAGGAAGAGTTCGTGCTAGGAACTTATTTAGAAATGGAATTAAGGATATTTCTGGTGTTAAGAAAGTTGATTATATGAAATTAGTTCAATTATTAGGTAAGAAGACTGCACTTTCTGTTAAAGAACAAGTTGGACAAGATTATTCTAAGATTAAAGTTAAAGAGAATAAAAGGAAAGGTCAGATTAGTTTGAAAGATTTCTAGTTAAATTTGTAGTTGAAGAATCCAACAACAATGGGCTGTACGATTTTCTTTGAAAATCGTGTCAGCCACCCCGAGGGGGCAACCCCCGACTGACCAGCCGTTGTTGGATTGCTAAAGTATTTAAAGAGAATACAATTCTAAATTTTGTAGGCCCCTGTAGTATAGTGAATAGAACACAAGATTGCGGTGATAAAGATTTGTTGCAAACATCTTGAGACCCGAGTTTGATAAAGTTGTTGGTGAAAAAGCCATAAATGCTTCGCATTTAAAATCACTGCTTCAAAAGTCTCGGCAGGGGCGTTTTATACTCAACGCAAATGAATATCAAAATTTAGTTTGCGTTTTGTAATAATCAAACGCAAGATCTATAATCTATTATTTGTTACGTTTGATATATTATTTTTCTAATAAGTTTTATAAACTTTAACGACAATAATTAGATTATAGTTAAGAAAATCAATAAAATGGATAAAAAAGAGAAAGAAGAGAGAAAAAAGAAGATCATATCTTTTATCATATTTATTTTATTATTACATATTGTTTTAGTACTTACCAAAATAACTAGAGTTAGTGAGGATTATGTTTTTGAAGATGTTTTAGTAAATATTACAGAAAGCTATAGTGTTGTTGAAGAAGTAGATGTAGAGAGTTGTTATGAAGG
>CAYUUQ010000159.1:0-3615 GCA_964447875.1 uncultured Methanosarcinales archaeon
TTTTCTGTTATTTATAAAGAAGCAGAAATGTAAACCACTTATGTGACTATACAATAAAACAATTAATCTGTGAATTTAAATAGAAAAACAATAAAGTTTATAAACAAAACTTGAAATCCCAAATAACCATAGGCCCCTGTAGCTTAGCAGGTAGAGCGTGCGAGTCTTAAAAGAGACCACGAGACTGTTAAACCTGTTACAGCAATCGCAAGGTCGACAGTTCGAGTCTGTCCAGGGGCGTTTTTTACTTAAGATGAATTATAAATATCACTTGGCCTCGTAGCTTAGCCTGGTGGCCACTCCCTGCTTGTAAGCAGGAGAAGTGTTCGGGTAATCGAGCGCTCGACTGATAATCGAGTGGTCCGGAGTTCAAATCTCCGCGAGGCCATTTTTTCTTTAATTTTTTACTACCTTAATTTGTAACAACTCTCCAGTGTATTATAGTTTTAACTACCATAAAGTTTATATATTAGTTATAGATTAAATAATAACAACATTTTAAAAAATATCCATTAAAGGAGGGGAATTTACATGAAAAAAGTTAGAAGTTTAATTATATGTTTATTGCTAGTTTCTATGATCGTCGCTGTTCCTGCAGCAACAGCTTTTGATTTCGTAGGGTGGGCAAAAAAAGTACTAGGTATACAAGAACCTGAGGAATCAACTGAAATTTTTGTTCCTATTGATGAAATTGAGATAGAAGGCGAAGAAGAGCCTGAAGTAGATGAGGAGGAAGTTGTTGAAGAAGAGACTTCTGAAGAGGAAGAAACGGCCGAAGAGGAGGAAGTGATTGTTGAAGAGATTGTCGTTGAAGAAATTGAAGAAGAAGAGACTGAAGAGGAAGAAGTTGTTGAAGAGATTGTCGTTGAAGAAGTAGCAGAAGTTGATGAAGATGCTAAGGTTGTTATAGTAGAAGAAACAGAATTAGTAAGCTTAGAAACAAAAGCGGAAGACCCTGATTCTGATGACCTAGATTTCGAATATACAAGTCCTTTAAATGATATAGGTCAATGGCAAACCAATTATGGTGATGCTGGTGAATACACAGTTACTGTAAGCGTATCTGATGGAACATTGTCAGATTCACAGGATGTATTAATAATAGTAAACAGAAGAGAAGAAAGTCCAGCAATTGATGCTTTTGAACCTACAGAATTAATGTTAGATGATACAGAAGATAGCCAGATAGAATTTGGAATTGATGCATCTGACTTAAATGATGATGAATTAACATATACTTGGTTATTAGATGATGAAGAAGTATCTACATCCAGAAATTTCCTATATGATATGGACTTTAATTCAGCAGGAGAACATACTATTAAGATTGTAGTAAGTGATGGATTACTTGAAACTACAAAAGTATGGTCAGTTAGTGTAGAAAATGTCAATAGATTACCTGAATTAGATGAAATAAGCGATATCGCAATTATGGAAACTGATACAGTAGTAATTGAACCTAGTGCAGTTGACCCTGATGGACAAGAGATGATATACACAATATCAAGTCCTGTTGGAGACGATGGTGTGTGGGACACTACATACGATGACGCTGGAGAATATGACATTGTAGTTACTGCATCTGATGGAGAAGATGAAGTAAGCCAAACAATTACAATAACTGTTGAGAATGTTAACAGAGCTCCGGTTATAAATGACATTATACAAAAGTAATGTCTTAAATTATTTTTTATTTTTTTAAAATTTATTTGGGGGGAAAATGAAAAAAATATTTGCAATTTTATGTCTTATTATTGTTCTTTCTGGAGTAGTCTATTCTGCAAATACTATAACTGTTCAAGAAACAGATAAAGTAGAATTAGTTCCTGAAGGTTATGACCCTGATGAAGATCCGATAAATTATTCATATAGTGAACCCTTAGATACCAATGGAATATGGCAAACAACTTATGGTGATCAAGGAGAATATACAATAATGATTACTGCTTCTGATGGAAAGTTACAAACAACTGAAGAAGTTGTATTAATAGTTGAGAAAAAAGAAGAACCTCCATTTATTGAAACATATTCCCCAGATAATATAGTTAGTATGATGGAAGGAGAAACTGTTGAGTTTAGTGTGGTTGCATCTGATCTTAATAATGATGAATTAATATATGAATGGTTTTTTGATGATGAACCTATGGGAGAAGGTCCAAAATACCAGTATAAAGCCGGCTTTTTTGAAGACGGAGGACATATCATGAAAGTTATTGTTTCTGACTCAACAAGTGAAGTAGAAAATGAATGGGCAGTTAAGATAGAGGAGGTAGATAGAGATATGATATTAGCTAGTTTTTATGATATGGAAGTTAATGAAACAGATTTAGTAGAGTATGATCTTCCTGATTTTGAATATTATGAACTGGAATATAGTATTTCAGAACCATTAGGGGAAGATGGAAAATGGCAGACAGGTTATGATGACTCTGGAGATCATTATTTTACAATCAGTATAGAAGATGAAGAGTATAAAAGAGAAAAAGAGTTTATTATCACTGTCTTAAATAAAGATAGAGCACCAACTCTCGATGAAATCAGAAATGCAAAAATACGTGAAGATCAAAAAATAGAGATAAAAGTTAATGCTATTGATGAAGATGGTGATGAGATAGAATATTATGCAGAGAATCTACCTGAAGGCGCAAAGATGGAAGGAGACACATTTACCTGGGTCACTGATTATAATACTGTTAAAAAAGAAAATACAATAGATAAGATATTAGATAAATTTCATCTTTTAAGAAAAGATTTCTTTGTTACATTTGTAGCTAAGAGCAATGATTTAGAAGATAGAAAAACTGTGAAGATTACTGTTGCTGATGTTAACAGAGCTCCAGTTATACAAGATAATATCAGTGAAGTTATAGTTGAAGAAGGTCAGACAATAAAGATACAGCCGGTTGTTAATGACCTCGATGGAGATAAAATAAAGTTATCTTGTTCTGGATGGATAAATGAATGTGAATATACAACAACCTATGATGATGAAGGAGTGTATGTAGTTAAGGTTACAGCTTCAGATCACTTCTTAAAGGATACTCAAGATATAACTATAAGAGTTAATAATGTTAATAGAGAACCTTATTTTAAATGGATAGCTAATCAGACAGTTACAGAAAAAGAAATGTTAGAATTTGAATTAGAGGGCCTTGATTCTGATGGAGATACTGTTACTGTATCAGCTATTAGTATGCCAGATGGCGCTGAATTTGATGGTACTGTTTTTAGATGGACTCCTGATATAGAATTTACGAACAATGTATCTGATACTACAGCCAAATTTAAAGTTAGTGACGGTGTAATTGAGATTGAACGAGATGTTATTATAACAGTATACAATAAGAATCAGTTACCTGTTATAATAAATGCAAGCCCGATAAAACAGTTTGCAACTTATGTAGGGTCTCAGATTCCATTTAAAGTTATAGCAGAAGATCCTGAGGGTCAAGAACTTAGTTATGCTTGGAGATTTGGGCTATTTGAAGAACATAATGCAACAGCAGACCATCTGAGAGTATTTACTCTTCCTGGTTTAAAGGATGTTAAGGTTATAATCTCTGATGGTATTGAAGAGATAGAATATAACTGGAAAGTGAATGTCATAGAGAAAGG
>CAYUUQ010000160.1:0-3614 GCA_964447875.1 uncultured Methanosarcinales archaeon
TTCTCCGAAGGATTGATTTTTAGTGCAACGATGCCGAAGGCAAAAAATCAAAGTTGTGTTTAAGTTCAGATAAATTTCGACCGAAGGGAGTCTATATGTCCGAAGGACGGGGGGAGTTCAGTTCTTTAAAAGTGAGCGAATGCGATACATCAAGAACAAGTATCTAAAAAGGTTATTTTTTGTAAAAAATGTCAATATTTATAAGTATATGATTATATATAAGTTCATATGGGAAGAAAAACTGTTGCTTTAAGTCTTGATGAAGAGATTTATGAAAAATATCAGAAGTATTGTATAGAGAATCAAATGGTTGTTTCTCGTAAAATTGATGCTTTGATGAAAAAGGAGTTAGAATTACAAAATGGGAAATAAAGAAGCTACTGCAAGGATTAAGATTAATAATTTATTGGAGGATTCTGGTTGGAGATTTTTTGAGTCTAATAATAAGCCTGCTAATATAGTTTTAGAACAAAATGTAAAAATAACTGAAACTAATTTCAATAAATTTGGCGAAGATTTTGAGAAAACTAAAAATGGTTATACTGATTTTACGCTTCTTGATGAACAAGGTTTTCCTATTGCAGTTCTTGAAGCTAAATCAGAGGGTAAACATCCGTTAGTTGGAAAAGAACAGGCAAGAACTTATGCTAAGAGTCTAAATGTTAGATATGTGATTTTATCTAATGGTAATTTACATTATTTTTGGGATTTAGATATTGGAAATCCACAAATAATTACAAAATATCCTACTTCAAAAAGTTTAGGTACAAGAAAAAAATATGAACCTAATAAGCATACTTTAATTAAAGAAGTTGTTGAGTCTGATTATGTTGCAATTTCTCAAAAACCAGATTATAAAACAGATCCTGATTATTTAAATGATGATAAACGAGATTTATTTATAGAAAAAACAGAATTAAGATTCTTAAGACCATATCAATTAAAAGCAATTCATAGTATTCAAAAAGCAGTATCTGAAGATAAAAATAGATTCTTATTTGAGATGGCTACAGGTACTGGAAAAACATTAATTTCAGCAGGAGTTATTAAATTATTTTTAAGAACTAAAAATGTAAAAAGAGTTTTATTTTTAGTTGATAGATTAGAATTAGAAGATCAAGCTTACAAGAATTTTGATAAATATTTGAAAAATGATTTCAAAACTGTAATTTTTAAAGAAAATAGAGATGATTGGAGAAAAGCAGATATTGTTGTTTCGACAATTCAAACATTTATGCGTTTTAATAAGTATAAAGATTTATTTTCTCCAACTGACTTTGATTTGGTTGTTTCAGATGAAGCTCATCGTTCTATTGGTGGAAATAGTCGTGCAGTATTTGAGTTCTTTTTAGGATATAAATTAGGTTTAACTGCAACACCTAAAAATTATTTGAAACATGTCGATATGAACCAATTAATGGGTGATGACCCTAGAAAATTAGAACGAAGAGAATTACTTGACACATACAAAACATTTGGATGTGAAAATAGTGAACCTACGTATCAATATTCTTTAATCGATGGTGTTAAAGACGGTTTTTTAATTAATCCTATTGTTGCCGATGGAAGAACAGAGATTACTACGGAACTACTTTCTGAAAAGGGTTACTCAATATTAGTTGAAAATGATGATGGTGAAAAAGAAGAACAAACTTTTTTTCATAGACAATTTGAAAGAAAGTTTTTTTCAGAAAAAACTAATTTATCTTTTTGTAAAGCATTTATAGACAAATCACTAAAAGACCCTATTTCTGGAGAAGTTGGAAAATCCATAATTTTTTGTGTTAGTCAAACTCATGCGGCAAAGATTGTTAATATTTTGAACGATTTTGCAATGAGAATGTACCCTGAAAAATATAATTCAGATTTTGCAATGCAGGTTAGTTCGGATGTTGATGGTTCACAGCAAAATACCATTAATTTTTCCAACAATAATCTTTCTGGTAAAACTAGCTTTTTGGAAGGTTACAAGTCATGTAAAACTAGAGTTTGTGTTACTGTTGGTATGATGACAACAGGATATGATTGTCAAGATTTACTTAATGTTGGACTATTTCGTCCAATATTTTCACCTAGTGATTTTATTCAAATTAAGGGTAGAGGTACTCGTAAATTTAATTTCAGGTACAAATATAAAAATAAATTAGGAGAATGGACTGAAAAATCTTTTGAAAAAACTAATTTTAAATTATTTGATTTCTTTGGTAATTGTGAATACTTTGAAAAAGATTTCCCTTATGATGAACAAATAAAACTTCCTGTAGTGTCTAAAAAATATGAAGATGATGGTAGAGAAAAGCCAATGGTTCTTCGTAAAGGGTATGAAAATTACAATACTGACGATATTAAAACATTTAGTGAAGTTAAAGTTGGAAATGACGGAATGAGGATAGATAGAGAATTATTTGATAAATTCAAAGATGATATTAAGAATAATCCTAATGTGAAAGAAAAATATGATAAGGGTTTCGTTGGTGAAGCAATTGAATATGTTAAAAAAGAATTGTTCAATAAACCTGAAGAGTATATTAATTTAGAAAAATTAAGTAAGGCTATAAAATTAGATCGACGACTTTCTATGCGAGAACTTCTTGCATTGATTTTTGAAAATATAATTCCTAAAAAGAAAACAGATTTATTAGATGATGAAATTGCTAAATTTATTGATTTAAATTCAGAGAATAAACATAAAACAAGCTTACAAGATTCAATACATTTAATTAAACGATTTATGAGAGAATATATTCAAAATGTTACTTTTAGAACAATAATTGATAATGGAGATTTTACAGAATTAGAAACTAATCCAGTATTTTCAATGAAAGATTTAGAGGAATTAGATGGTTGGAGAGATGATTTAATAAATTATGTTAGGGATTATGTTAATTTGAAGCCATTTGAGGGAGTTGCATAAAATGTTAGATACAGAAACTAAAAGACGAATTGATAATGCAAGAGATATTCTTGTTGGAAAGATACCTGATCCAAAATCACAAATTGAGCAAATCACTATTGCATTGATTTACAAATTCATGGATGATATGGATAAGAAAAGTGAAGAGTTAGGGGGAAAAGCTAAATTCTTTACTGGAGATTATAATAAATATTCATGGAGTAAGATACTTGATGCTTCTGTTAGTGGGGTTGAATTAGTTAATATTTATGGTGAAGCAATTGCTAGCATGAATCAAAATCCTAATTTACCTCAATTATTTAGAGATATTTTTAAAAATGCATATTTGCCTTATAGAGACCCTCAAACTTTGAAGAGTTTTTTAAGAATTATTGATGATTTTAGTTATGATCATTCTGAAAGGTTAGGTGATGCTTTTGAGTATTTGCTTTCAGTTATGGGTTCACAAGGAGATGCAGGTCAGTTTAGAACTCCAAGACATATTATTGAATTTATTGTTTATGTTGTAAATCCTACTATTAATGATACTATTTTTGACCCTGCTTGTGGTACTGCTGGTTTTTTAATTTCTGCGTATAAACATATTTTACAAAAGCATATTGAAGATGGGAAAAATTCTTTAACTGGTGCTGAGCGTAAAAAGTTAGCTGAAAATATTGTTGGTTATGATATTTCTCCTGATATGGTTAGGTTGTCTTTA
>CAYUUQ010000161.1:0-3609 GCA_964447875.1 uncultured Methanosarcinales archaeon
CAATTTCAGCAATCTGTATTATACAAAAAAACATATCAAGTTCATTTTCAACCCCTTTACACATTTCTATATCATTTTCAACGATACTTATACATGACTTTTTTATATCTCCATTTTTTATCATTTCACAATAACTTATATCTTTTTTATTTCCGCCTTTATCTAAATATTCTCTATCTTTTTTATCCATATTAAACTTTATTTTGCTTATATTATTTTTACATTCATTCTTTATCCAATCATTTTCTATATTCTCACAATATGTTAAATCTAAATTTTGGATACCTAGATCCCAGTTATCTTTATCCCTCATAATATTAACTTTATTACTAGAATATTTTTTGCAATTATTTATAGTTTCATAAAAAACACATAACTTAGGATCATTTTTAATTATTGCATTACAACTAACTCTATCTTCTTTTACTAAGAGTTTATTACAACTTTCAATATTCTCACTTATCAGCGATTCTATATATTCAATTTCATATCTACAGTTATCACTATTACATAAGCTATTATCCTTTTTAATTATCGCTTTGCAAATTTCAACACTCAATCTATCTTTAAGATTATCACATTTTTCAATATCTTTTGTTCGTAATATCTCACAAGCAATTTTCATATCTACATGAATAAAGATATCACATAAATATTTTTCTTCGACTATCATCTTATTAGAATAGTATCCATCCAAACACCAATCTCTATCCTCTATGTTATTTTCCAACTCAACCCATTTATCACACAAACTCAAATTACCAGTAACATGAGCAATACATTGCCATTCCTCAGCACTCAAACTCTCACTTATACACTTATCATACTTCTCAAAATACATCTTCTGATATTTCTCATCAAAATCACTAATAGAAAAATTACTCAAATCATCACTCACGATTATTTTTTCATTACTTTCGCCAAAACACCCACTCAATAAAACAATAAGAAAAATAATAATAACAAATCTTTTTTTCATCTTACTCCCAATTACAACTAGGATCAACAGTAATCTTAGAATCTCCAGAAGGAATATCCAACCCTATCTTAAATACCTTTTTCTCTTGAGCTTCTAAAACACCAAGTTCAACTTCTTTATCTATTAAAGTATCTCCTTCTTGTTCAACAATCATCTGTGCTTTACAATCTCCTTGAACATCATTCTTATTATCTATCCTTACGTGTACATAAATTTCATCAGTAGAATCCTCAAAATCAATACAACTAGCAGCAACCAAACAATCACTACACAAATTAGGTTCTGAACATCTATAAACATAAGGTCTAGGCATCTCTTTATATTTCTGAACACCTAATGAAACAACCCAAACAACAAGAACAATACCAATTATGATCAAAATATTTTTGAAAACACTTTTTACTTGATTTCTTCTTTTTTTCCAGAATTTCTTAAATCCACCTTTCTTCTTAGCTTTTGCCCTTTGTTTCTTCCTTTCTCTAAGTTCTTTCAATCTTTTCTCAGCTTCTTCTTGCTGTTTTTTAGCTTCATTTATCTCTTCTTGTATCTCTTCTTCGCTTTCCTCAAAAAAACTGATAAAAAAGTTTCCTATTCCCATATTATCTAGTATAATTAATTATTATTTAAATCTTACTATCAATTATCTTAAAAACACAACCTTAATAAATTTACCCAAGTTCAATTTAAATATGTCGATAAAAAATATATTAGTTACTGGAAGTAGCGGAACCATAGGTACCAGACTATGCGAGAAATTAATAGAAAAAGGATACGACGTCTTAGGCATAGATTTAAAAAAGAATAAATGGAATACAGGGGCCAATAAAATAACTTTATTAAAAGATCTAAAAGAACCATTAAAAGACTTGTCAAAAGATATTGATTTAGTTATTCATCTAGCAGCAAATGCTCGAGTATATGATCTTGTTGTCGATCCTAGTTTAGCTAAAGATAACTTTCTGACTTTATTTAATACATTAGAATTTTGTAGGAAAAATAAGATAAAAAGATTTATTTTCGCATCAAGTAGAGAAGTATACGGAAATTCTTCAAAAATAAAACATTCTGAAGAAGAATACTTTGTCAAAAATTGTGAAAGTCCTTATACAGCATCTAAAATTGCTGGAGAAGCCATGATTCATTCCTATAATGGTTGCTATGGGATAAATTTCATTATTTTGAGGTTTTCTAATGTTTATGGCATGTACGATGAAAGCGATAGATTAATCCCTTTATTTATAGAAGCAGCCAAAAAAAATGATGACTTGATAGTATATGGCAATGAGAAATTGCTTGATTTTACATATATTGATGATGCTGTTTCAGGAATATTAAAAAGCACAATAAAATTTGATGAAGTAAAAAATAATATTTTTAACATAAGTAGTGGAGAAGGAACTTCTTTAGTGAACCTGGCATCATTTATAAAAAATAGAATTAACTCAAAAAGCAAAATCATAATAAAAAATAAAAGGCCAGGAGAGGTTATTAAATTTATAGGAAGCATTACAAAAGCAAATCAAAAAATAGGATATCTACCAGAAATAAAAATAGAAGAAGGCATAAAAAAAACTATCGACTGGTACAATAAAAATATATTTTAAAATATTAATTATGCAAAAAGAAAAAATATGTTTAACATTTGATGTAGAAGAATTTAGCATACCTATTGATTACAATATTCAATCAAAACACACAAACAATACAGAATTCTCAAAAAAAGGATTAGAAAACATATTATCCTTACTAACCAAACACAATATAAAAGCAACATTCTTTACAACAGGTTATTTTGCAGAAAAACAACAAGATATAGTAAAAAAACTACATATGGCTGGCCATGAAATAGCTTCTCACAGCTACAAAGATGAAAACCATTCCAATTTTACAAAAAAACAAACATTTGAAAAAATAAAACTGTCAAAAGAAATCTTAGAATCAACAATAAAATCAAAAATCAAAGGATTTAGAATGCCTCAATTCTCAATAAACAAACACACATTAAAAATACTAAAAACTCTAAACTTCAAATATGATTCTTCCTTACATCCAGCAATTGTTCCAGGCCACTACTACAATTTCTTTAAACCAACAAAGATCTATAAAATGGAGAATTTAACAGAAATACCTATATCTGTACTACCCTTAATAAGATTCCCAATATCTTGGCTTTGGATGCGTAATCTAGGCAATTGGGTAACCAATCTAGGAACCAAATTTAACAATCCAACAATATTATACTTTCACCCTTGGGAGTTTACTAAATTACCAAAAATTAAAGGAATTCCTAATTACATTACAAGGAAAACAGGAAAAATCTTTTTAGACCAACTAAAACGTTATATTGAATTTAATAAAACTTCTCAATTCTGTAAATTATCTGATTTGTTAAATTAACTTGACATATTCAGAAACATTTAAATACTACTTCTTCTAAAAATAACTTATATAACTAAAAGTATATAGTTTATTATAATAAATAAATTAAGTAAAATAAGTTAACTAAGCTTTTATATACTAAAACTTATAAAAAAGATATAAATGACCAGAATCAACATAGAAATTGAGAAAGAATTGCATAAAAAAGCTAAACTTAACGCTCTTCTACAAAATAAAACTTTAATTGAATA
>CAYUUQ010000162.1:0-3589 GCA_964447875.1 uncultured Methanosarcinales archaeon
TATGGATTATTCATACTAACTGCGCTAAACACAGAACCAAATGCTCCAGCAGCGAGTCCACCATATCTTCCATAAATAACTGCAGCTAAAAAAACTAAGTATTGAAAAATATGTATCTTAAATCCAAATGATGTAGAAATATTTATTATTCCAAGAAAGTTTGGAAAAACTATTAAAAAAGCTAATAACGAAATAGATTTCCAATTCCATATATGGTAGTTTTTATACTGCATAATGGAGTTAATCTCAATATCATATAAAAAACTTATGTTGAAAATAATAAAGTTTATATACAACCAATCCTAAAAACTCATCATGTTGATAGTAGGATTATCTCACGGAACACATCTAGCTAAAAAGATAGCTAAAAAACTAAAAAAGAAATATCATGAGATAGAATATACTAAATTTCCTGATTCTGAGATAAAATTAAGATTTACTTGCCCAATAAAAGGAAAATATGTTGTTTTAGTACAATCATTTTATGAAAATGTAAATGATTGTCTGGTTGAAACACTATTTGCAGCAGAAACTGCTCGCGACTTAGGTGCAAAAGAAGTTATCTTAGTAGCACCGTACTTCCCATACTTAAGACAAGATGCAAGATTTCATCCTGGGGAATGTATTTCCTTAAGAACTATAGCTAAAAACATCGATGAAGACTTTGACAAAGTAATAATAATAGACCCGCACCTTCATAGAGAAAAAACTCTAACACACATATTTAGAATAAAATCAAAAAAACTTTCAGCAAATCCATTAATTGAAGAATACATAAAAAAGAAGATCAAAAATCCGGTTATTATTGGCCCTGACTGGGAATCATATAAATGGGCCAGAATGGTTGCAGAAAATATAGGCTGCGATTGCGCTATAATGGAAAAAACAAGATATTCTGCAACTAAAGTTAAAGTTGAATTAAATAAAGATATTGATATTAAATCTAAGAATCTAATTTTTATCGATGATATGATCTCACCAGGAAATACATTAATTAGAGCAATTGAAGAAATGAAAAAACTTGGTGGAAAAAAAGTAACATGCTTTGCAGTTCATGGTATATTAGTTAATAATGCATTAGAAAGACTAAAAAAATCTGGTGCAACAGTTATTACTTCTAACACTATCCCAAATAAAGCAGCTAAAATTGATGTTAGTGATCTAATTGTAGATGCTTTAAAGAAATAAATCTAATAACTCTTACTAAAGTAAGTCATAACTTTAGCTTCTTTTCCACACTTAACACACTTTCCAGAAACCTTGCTATCAAATGGAATACATCTTGACGTTACACCGCCAGTTTCGTCCTTAATAACATCTTCACAATCTGCTTCACCACAAAATGGCGCTAGCACAATCTTCTTATCAGATGTAACCTTAATAAAATCATCCCAAGAATCTACCTTAATGATAGAATCATCTAAGAATTTCTTTGCTTTGCAATAAAGATCATTTTGCATATTATCCATAGCTTCCTTTACTTTATCAGCAAGTTCAGTTAACTTAACAAATTCTTTTTCCCTTGTATCACGACGAACCAAAACAACCTGTTTCTTCTCAATATCTTTCGGTCCAATCTCTATTCTAATTGGAATGCCCTTCATTTCCCATTCATTGAATTTCCATCCTGGAGAATAACCATCTCTATCGTCTAACTTAACTGAATACTTGCTTAATTTCTTAAATAAAACATTAGCTTCTTTCAAAACTTTCTCTTTATCTTTAAAGAATATTGGAACAATAACTACTTGAATAGGTGCAATTGATGGTGGCAACACAAGTCCATTATCATCAGAATGTGTCATAACCAAACCGCCAATTAACCTTGTACTAAATCCCCATGAATTCTGCCAAGGTAGTTTTTTCTTTTCATCACGATCAACATAACTTATTCCAAAAGCTTTTGCAAATCCTTGCCCTAAATTATGACTAGTACCACATTGCAATGCTTTTCCATCTGGCATAAATGCTTCAATTGTTGTAGTATACTTTGCTCCTGCAAACTTTTCCTTATCTGTCTTAACACCTTTAAGCATAGGAACTGCAAGTAAATCTTTAGCCATTCTTTCATAAGAATCTAAGTAGATCTTAACTTCTTTATCGCATTCTTCTTTAGATTCATAAACACAATGGCCTTCTTGCCAAAGAAACTCTCTTGAACGTAAGAATAATTTACAATCACTAACTTCCCATCGAACAATATTACACCATTGATTTATTTTCAAAGGTAAATCTCTATGACTTCTAATCCATTTAGCATAAGAATCATACATTATAGTTTCTGATGTTGGCCTTACAGCTAATTTTTCTCCTTCATCTGCTTTCATTTCAATCCATGCTACTTCAGGATTAAATCCTTCTGCATGTTCTTGCTCTTTTTTAAAAAAACTCTCAGGAATAAACATAGGAAAATAAGCATTCTGAACTTCATTCTTAATAAGTACTTTATTGAAATAATCAACAATCTTTTGCCATATGGAAAAACCATAAGGTTTTATGACCATTGTTCCTTTTACTGGACCATAATCTGCAAGTCCTGCCTTTAAACAAACCTGACTATACCATTCAGGCATATTCTCAGATTTCTTAACTGTTATTCCTTTATCTTTTTCTTGTTTTGCCATTTTAATCAGTTTTTATTAGTTATTTATTAAATTTATCAAAAATTATACAATTTTAAGCCTTTTATTCTTTCAAAATGTTTTTTATTAAATGTTGCTAAAATAAGATGATTAGACAAACAAGATGATGCAATAAACACATCCCTGATATCTATCAATAAACCTCGCTTCTTCAAATCCTTAAAAATTGAACTAGATTTTATACCATCTAACTTAGTAAATTCAATAATCTGAATACTTTCTATAAATCTTTTCACTACATCCAAATTTGTATCTCTTAGCAATAATTCAAAAACAGTTATCGATGATAAATATACCTCACAATCAGAGAGATCATCTAATAAACCCTTAACTGATTTATCTTCCTTTAAAATAGCAATACAAACATCAGTATCTAAGCATATTTTTTGGTCCATTCGCCCCACTTTTTCTTAGTACTTTTATTTATCTTATTATACTCTTCATCTTCTTTAAGAGCACCATAGAATTTAGCTATTTCTTTTCCATTTCCTTTTTTAACTACCAATAGTTCCTTTATCAACTCACTAAAACTCCTATCTCCCTTGATATTTTTTAGTTCATTATACAAATCATTGGATATCATTAGTGTTTTTGCCATTTTATATGTATATACATATACATATATATAAATCTTTCGAAAATATTTATACCTAAAAATCTCTAATTTTAGTCATATAACTTTTTCTATCTTAAAAAAAACTAACTAGAATCAATTCAAAACTATATTTTCACTCTTAATAATAACCTTGCCCTTCTTACCTTTCAATTTTTTTATTTCCTTAGATGAATAATCAACTATACCTTTAGCAATATCATTTATATCAACGATAGCTCCTAAGTCAAACTCTCCTTTAATATCATCAACACCAACTGCTAACAAACTTACCTTTCCTTTCCCTAATATATCAACAGCACATTGATTTACTACAATCTTACCTTCTGACTTG
>CAYUUQ010000163.1:0-3560 GCA_964447875.1 uncultured Methanosarcinales archaeon
CGTTGGTTGTGTAGATTCTTCATATATACTAAATGTAGATGCTGCTCTTGCTATTTGTTTATTGTATGATGCTACTGTTCTTAGGATGTAATTACCTGGTTTTATAATTTTTGGCATGTTTATGTATGTTCTGTATGATTTGGATGTTTCTATACCGACTGTTTCTTCTTTGAAAGTTATTATTCTGCCTTCTTTTTCTATAGTGTATCTTATATCGACATCATATCTTTTTTTAGAACCTAATGATAGAAGTTCAACATTGAAATTTAATTTTTCTCCTGCTTTTAAGTCAGCGTTTATTATTTCTGTTCTTACATCCATTAATTCTGATGGATTATTTGGTTGTAAGAAATAGATTATAGCGCCACTTGCTATAACTAAAGTGAATAATATAGCTAATACTAATGCAGTAGTTGTTTTAGAGAGATGAATTGTATGTTTAACTTCATTTCCATAGACAAGCCTTACAGCCTCATCAATATCCTTTTCAGTATAACCATGATGAGTTAATGTTTGCTTTAATGTAGCTAAATCATATCCTTGTTTAAGATATTGTTTAAGCCACTGAACTATAGCTTGATTTACCAATTTCCACCCCTTTTTTGTTTAATTTGATTTATTCTTATATAAATGTTTAGGATTTAAATTTGGTTTTTTATTATTAGTAATAAAAGAATAGAAACCTCAGTTTCTGGAATATTAATCTTCGGTTTAGATAATCTTTTATCTTATAATACAAGATAATCTTTTATCTTATAACACTAAATATTCCTTTGTACTGTATTTTAGATTCCAAGTATCTAAGAAGTCTTCAAATTTGCTACTTTCCTGGATTGGAACTATTATGCAACCAGCACCTAGCTTCGTTGCTTTTGTTTCACTTATTATATGATTCAAACCTCTACCAAATAATACTTTCTTTGTTTGAGTAAGGTTCTTGATTTCATAAGTGTATATTTTCATCGGTTTAAGGTTTAAAATATCTCTGATATATTTATTTTTTTTAATACTAAATCCTTCGCAAATTAAGTTTAATCCTAATCTACTTTGATAAATATCTTGTTCATTGATCATTTCAATATCTACTTTATCTGGAAGTTTTTCTTTTATTTCGCCAACTAAAGAAATGTCTTTTTTTTCAGTAACTATAGCTATATCTATGTCTTTGGGTGAGAATTTCCCTTTTACTAAAGAACCGAATATGATCAGATCTTTTATATTATCATATTTTTTTAATAGATTCTTCAAATTCTTTTTCAATTCCTGCCATTCGTATAACTTTTTTGATGCCATCTTTAATCTCGATACAATCTTTTTTATTTTTCAGTGTTTGATAAGAACCAGTATATGTTTTATACAATCCATCTATGTTTTTTCTTATATCTGGAAATAATGTAAGTAGAAACAGATCAACTTCTTGATGAGAGTTTGATATTTTTCTGTTTTTACGATAAATTATCAGTGAGCATACTGTACTTAGCGCTTTATAGTAATTACTTACTGCCGAATTATATCTTTTATTCTTTTCTTCATTTAGCGCACCATCTAAGAATTCATCGAATAATTTTTTATATGTTTCTTCCATGTTTATCATAAACATCTAAGCTTATTTATATACTTTTTGGTTTATGATAAATAATTCTATATTTTGAGATTTTTCTTGTCATTAGAATATTTATACATTATTAAGTATAAATATGGTATATTTGTAGGACTAAATAAGTAGGTATAAAGTACTAATAGTGTATAAAATACAAAGATTTATATATCAGTGTGGGAATTAGGGTATTATCACATAAAAAATGAGTGTACAGATACGAATTACAGTGAGTAAGGAGATAGATAGTCTACTTTCTAAAGTCGCTAAGAAATTGGGTAAGAAAAAATCAATGCTTGCTAGGGAACTAATGGAGCAGAAATTATATGATCTTAAATTGATACAAAAGAATTTGGAGGAACTAGAGCTATGACTAAAAAGGGTCAAGTTACAATATTTATCATACTTGGAATATTGATCTTACTAGCTGGAGTAGTTTTCTTTTTTATGAGGGGGGAAACAATAGAACAGCAAATAGATACTTCAGCTTATACTTCACAAATAGTTCCAATCGAGTTTAATCCAGTAGATGTTTTTGTTGAAAATTGTTTGACTGAAACTGCGATACAAGGTTTAGAGATATTGGGAGAAAGAGGTGGGTTTATTGAACCATATAGGTATGGGTTTTCATCTGACCCTTCCGATGTTACATCAGGTAATGCAATAATGATGGCAAGTAACTGGATGATACCTTATTGGTGGTATCTAAGTAGCGATAATGAGTGTACTGGTGATTGTAATTTTGTTATTGTTCCTGAATCAAAATTATTTTTGTATAAAAGT
The DNA here is from genome assembly GCA_964447875.1 of uncultured Methanosarcinales archaeon. Lineage (GTDB taxonomy): Archaea > Nanobdellota > Nanobdellia > Woesearchaeales > DATDXC01 > CAYUUQ01. The sequence continues at coordinate 2,381 of CAYUUQ010000163.1, forward strand.
TCTGGAACACCAAGTATTGAAGGTCAAATGGAGGAATATATCAATGATCATCTTAATGAATGTATAAATAATTTTGTTGTTTTAGAAAAACAAGGATATGATATTAATGAATTAGGATCTCCTAGTTCAATAGTTAGAGTAAAGGATGGATTTGTTCAGTTCTTACTAGATTATCCCATAGAAGCTTCTAAATTGAGTAGAAGAGAAATATCTAAGTTTGTAACAACTGTTGATGTTGATCTTGTAAAGATCTATGAGTTTTCAAGTTTACTTGTTACAATGGAAGCTAATTATCATTTCCTTGATAATTATGTGATGGATCTTATAGTCGGGTTTTCAGGGGTTAATAGGAATAAGTTACCACCTATAACTGGACTAGAATTTGATTTTGATAGTGTAAGATGGAGTAAAACCTGGGTTGGAGATAGACTACTAGACTTATTGACTAGTTATATTTCTTTACTTAGGGTGTATGGAACTGAGAATTATAAAGATTTTAATATTCCTGGTAATCAATTTAAGGAAGACTTCTATAATGCACAAACTGTTTTATTGGGTAATTTAAGCTATAGTGATCTTTCAATAGATTTTGATTATTTAGGCTGGAAGCCTTATTTTGATCTTAATTGTGATGGAGATGAATGTAGGGGTGATTCATTTATGACTGAACTAATGTCTTTATTTGGTGTTCAAAGATATAATGCAGTTTACGATTTAAGTTTTCCAGCGATGATCACTATAAAGGATAAAGAAGCAGTTATGTTTGGAGATGAAGGTTATTCTTTTACATTCTTATTAGAAGGAAATATAAGAAATAATAAACCACTTGATACTGATTATGTGCAGATAAATGTGTCTTCATCAGATACTGGATCTATGTTATGCGATAGTAATAAGAGAAATTCTGGATTAATCTCTTTAGAAGTTAAAGATTTATTAGATGAAAAACCTGTCGCGGATGCTAAAGTTCTTTATAGCTGTGCAGGTGAAACATGTAACCTTGGAAGAACAAGTTCTAACGGTACATTAGAAACAAAGTATCCTGTTTGTTTTAATGGAATAGTTTCTGTAATCGATGAGGATCATGTTGATTATTCTAAGATCCTTACTACTCAACCAGATAAACCTGATCATATATCTATTAAGATGAGTCCGATTGTTACTAAGAATTATACTATAA
>CAYUUQ010000164.1:0-3551 GCA_964447875.1 uncultured Methanosarcinales archaeon
ATTTCTTGTTTTGAAAATTGATGTGTTCTATATAGACCTTTCTCGTCAATACCATGTGAACCGATTTCTTTTCTAAAACATGCTGAGAAACCTGTTATTTTTATTGGAAGATCTTCTTTTCTAAGAGTTTTTCCTATAAACATACCAATAAGTGGATGCTCTGATGTGGCAATCAGATAGAGATCCTCTCCTTCTATCTTGTAAGACATTTCATCAATTTCCGTGCTCGAATAGACGCCTTTTAGTACATTTTCTCTGATCATTAGTGGAGGTTCGATGTATTCGTAACCTTCTTTTACCATATAATCTCTAGCATAATTAATTAGTGCCATATTAAGAAGTGCAAGATCACCTTTTAGATAGAAAAAACCGTTACCTGATGTTTCTGAGGATGTATCAAAATCTGCTAACCCTTTTTTTTCAACAAGTTCTGCATGACTCTTTGGCTCAAAACTCATCTTTGTAGGTTCGCCTATTGTTTCTTGAACGACGTTTTCTTTGTCATTTTTTCCAATAGGCACAGAATCATGAATCATGTTTGGTAAAATGTATAGAATTTCTTTGATAGCATCAGTAAGAGCTTTTTGTTCCTCTTCGATTGTTGCAATTTGTCTAGGAATATCTTTTACTTTCTGAATTATCTCACTTGCGTCTTTGCCTTCTTTTTTTGCTTTATTTATTTCTTCTGAAAGCTTGTTTCTTTCCGCTCTAAGGTCTTGTGATTTTTTTAGAAGTTCTCTGTTTTTTGAATCTTTTTCTAGAAGTTCATCAACTTTTGCGATTTTTTCATCTTGAAATTTTTTCTTGATGTTTTCCTTGACTAATTCTTTATTTTCCCTTATGAATTTGATGTCTAACATTTTAAAAGTAAAAACAGGAATTTCCTTAAAAATGTTTCTAAATAATTACATTTAAATAAATCACTTTTTTTAAAAAACAATATGGATAAAAAAGATATAATTGGTGGACAAGCAGTCATTGAGGGTATTATGATGATGAATGGGCCTAAAATTGCAATAGCTGTAAGAAAACCCAATAAAAAAATTGCATTTAAGTATTGGCGAATAAAGAGGATGCGATCAAAATTATACAATATCCCGCTAATTCGTGGCGTGGTAAGGCTTTTTGTGATGCTTTTTGTGGGACTTAAAGCACTTAATTATTCTACTGAAATGTCGCTTGGAGAGGACGAGAAAGAATTATCAAGCTTGGAAATAATTGTTATGATAGCTTTATCATTTGGACTAGCAATTGCAATCTTTAAACTTATACCTCTTTTTATGGCATCTTTATTTAGTAAGAATGTATCTTCAAATTACGTTCTGTTTAATGTTGTTGATGGTGTTTCAAAAATTGGATTATTTGTGTTATATGTATGGTCACTTTCATTTTTTAGTGATGTAAAGAGACTTTTTCAGTATCATGGTGCTGAGCATAAAGCAGTACACTGTTATGAAAGTGGGAAAAAACTTACAGTAAATAATGTCAAGGGATTTACTACACTTCATCCAAGGTGTGGAACAGCATTTGTTATGGTAGTATTGACCATAAGTATCATTGTTTATACTTTTATTCCGTCCGGTACAACGTTTTTAGAGAAATTCTTTATGCGTCTTATATATCTTCCATTGATTGCTGGTATATCGTATGAGATACTTCGTGCATCTGCTGGATTTAATAATTTTATTTTTAAAATGATAACTTATCCAGGGCTTATGTTGCAGAAAATTACGACAACTGAACCAGACGATGAACAGATAAAAGTTGCAATTAAAGCATTAAAAAAAGTTATTTAGAATTTATGCGGCAGGGTCCATTTCTAAGACTTCTTGATACATGTCTTGAATAGAACCAGGAAACATAATCACATTGTCTTCTGGAGTTACGGTTGTATTATCAAATGGATTTTGGATGTTTTTTTCTGGTTTATCATGCTCATATCTTACATCTGCGCCCATTGTTGATGCTGCAGCTATGTAAGATGCCATTAATACTGAATCAAGTGGATCAACAATTATTTCATGATTTGGTGGAGTTGCTATGTCACCTGGATTAAGTTCAGCATAATCTGAACGTGTAGAATTATAATTTATATCCATTTCTGATCTTGCTGACAACTCAGACAGGTTTTCGGCTTGCTCACTATAAGGTGTTTCTTCTGTATATTTTCCTTCATAATCTTGTCTATAATTTGGACGCAGTGGATTTATTCCTGCCAAACCTTTGTGTTCTCTAAGATGTCCGCTCAAATCTCCTAGACTATTTTCTACTTCAAGCAACTTTTCAAGATCAGAAGTCTTCATCTCTGAAAGTGCAACTAACACGCTGCTAATTCCGTAAGTTTTTGCTGTATTTACTCTATCCATATCTTCACCAGAAAGATATGATGCGTCAACAACACCCGTATAACTATCAGAGCCTGATGCAACAAATCCAAATCCTTCTGAAGATGGAGTCGAATAGTCGATTAGAACTGGATGGTTACTGTACGTCTCATTAATACTATAAGAGCTTGTGTCTGCCGTTGTGTAATCACTAGATAAATCTGGGATTCCATACACAGTAGTTTCTACTCTCTTTGCTAATTGCTCATCCATAACTATTAAGAATCAATTATTGTATATAAACATTTGCACGTTTACAGTCGAGAACTAATATTTTCGTAATTTTTCAATTTTTGCGACATATTCTTTTATCAGTGACTCAAATTCGATTTCAGGCATTGATTCGTTTTTGAATAGAAATTTTTGTGGTGTAATAATAACATCTTCATACTGGTGCTTATCAATAAATGCTTGAACTCCAGAGTATTCGCGCATAAGCGTGATGTCTTTTGTTGGATAAAGCTTGACTTTGCCCTCTTTATACTCTTCCCATAGCCCTGTTCCAATCTCTAGGGTAAGTGGAGAAAGTTCAAATTCTACTTTTGGATTGATTTTTTTTGCCTTTAAGAGATTTTGGTATAAAGATTCTAGTGTGTCTCGTGTTTCTTTTGGAGAACCAATAAGAATTGATAGTATCGGAATGATATCATAGTCCTTGAGTATTTTTAGTACATCCCAAAATTTCTCTATGTATTTCTTTGGATCTTTTGTTTTTTCAAAATAATTTAGTATTTCTTCCGAGAAATGTTCTGAACCCATGAACAAATATTTGCATCCTTTATTTGCCATCATATCTACTATCTCTTTATCAAGAGAATCGAAACGTGAGTATGTAAACCAAGGTACTTCACCATCGTACATCTCAAGAAATTTCTTACCATATGGTCTATTCATGGTTGCTTTCCCAAAATGAAAAATATACTGGCTTATAGAGTTTTTTTAATAATTGTATTTGTTCTATCATCCTTTCTGGACTAAATGATTTATACCCGTCCCAAATTCTACAATCTGAACAGAATTTACATCTATACATACATCCAAATGATGACATTAGATTGAATTTCTTAGGATTATCTTTGAATTGAAATGATGAGAATGTAGCTAGTGGCAATTTTTCAATATCCATTTCGCTAGACTGTTTGATTATTTTATTTGTATTTCCTTTAA